>JBEKKG010000195.1:0-10023 GCA_050010835.1 Planctomycetota bacterium | reverse complement strand
TGTCAGTAAATGCGTGGCCCAGAGCGTACCGCGGGCGTCCCGCCCGCCCTCGTCCCTGCGCTCTGCCAGCCTGCCACGAGCGGGCGGGACGCCCGCGGTACATTTGCTGACATGCACCCAGGTCGCGGCGCAGCATTATTTGTCGCTGGACTGAAGCGCCCCTTGCCGTATCATCAGACATCCAAACCTGTTGCAGACATGCGCGCCGGTAAAGGGGGGCAAATGCCGGAACCTGGGCGTAACGCGGAAGTCAAAAGGGCCAACGGCGGCGCAAACCTCGGCTTCGAGGCCGAAATGTGGCGCGCCGCCGACGCCATGCGCAACAATATGGACGCGGCGGAATACAAGCACGTCGTTCTTGGCCTGATCTTCCTCAAGTACATCTCCGACGCCTTTGAAGAGAAGCACGCCGCGCTTCTCGCCGAGAAAGCGAAGGGCGCGGACCCGGAAGACCCTGACGAATACCGTGCCGAGAACATCTTCTGGGTGCCCCAAGAAGCCCGCTGGCAATATCTCAAGGGCAAAGCCAGACAAGCGGCCATCGGCAAGCTGATTGATGACGCCATGCTGGCCATCGAGCAGGTCAATCCTTCGCTGAAAGGCGTCCTGCCCCGCGAATACGGACGGCCCGCGCTGGACAAGGCGCGGCTGGGCCAGTTGATTGACATGATCGGCAACATCGGCATGGGGGACAAAGAAAGCCGCTCCAAGGACATTCTGGGCCGGGTCTACGAATACTTCCTCTCCAAATTCGCCAGCGCCGAAGGCAAAAAGGGCGGGCAGTTCTACACGCCGCGCTGCGTGGTCCGCGTGCTGGTCGAAATGCTGGCGCCGTACAAAGGCCGCGTCTATGACCCCTGCTGCGGGTCCGGGGGCATGTTCGTCCAGTCGGAAGAATTCGTCGCGCAACACCAGGGGCGCATCGCTGACATCAGCATATACGGCCAGGAATCCAACCCGACCACCTGGAAGCTGGCGAAGATGAATCTCGCCATCCGGGGCATTGAGGGCAACTTTGGGCCGGAACACGCCGACAGCTTCCACCGCGACTTGCACCCGGACCTGAAGGCTGATTTTGTGCTGGCCAATCCGCCGTTCAATGACAGCGACTGGCGCGGCGAACTGTTGCGCGAGGACAAGCGCTGGAAATTCGGCGCGCCGCCGGTGGGCAACGCCAACTTCGCCTGGGTGCAGCACTTCATCTACCATTTGGCCCCGACGGGCCTGGCCGGGTTCGTGCTGGCCAACGGCAGCATGGCCAGCAGTCAATCGGGGGAAGGCGAAATCCGCAAGAACATTGTCGAGGCGGATCTGGTGGACTGCATGGTGGCCATGCCGGGGCAGCTTTTCTACTCGACGCAGATTCCCGTCTGCCTCTGGTTCATCGCCCGCGACAAGAAGAACGGGCGCTTCCGTGACCGGCGCAAACAGGTGCTCTTCATTGACGCGCGCAAGCTGGGCACGCTGATTGACCGCGTACACCGTGAACTGAACGACGCCGACATTGCCAGGATTGCCGGCACGTACCACGCCTGGCGCGGCGACAATCAGAGCCGCGACCGTAAGGGAGCGCCCTACAAGGACGAACCGGGATTCTGCAAGAGCGCCACGCTGGACGAAATCCGCGCGCAGGGCCACGTGTTGACGCCGGGGCGGTACGTCGGCGCGGAAGAAATTGAGGACGATGGCGAGCCGTTCGAGGAGAAGATGCTTCGGCTCACAGCCACGCTCAGCGGGCAGATGATGGAATCTGCCAACCTCGACAAGGCAATCTGGGCGAACCTGAAGGGACTGGGATATGAATTCAAACAACGGGAGAAACAGCCATGATCGACTACGACAAACTTCAGAAATCGCTCAAACATCTGGAGTTGCAATTTGCCAATTACCAACTTGCGAAGGATAGGCCTGAACTCGCGGAGATAGACCGCGAGGCCATCGCGGAATCTGTCATCCAGCGCTTTGAGACCTGCTACGATACCTTGTGGAAAGACCTCAAACGCTACCTAATCGAGGAAACCGGGTTGGCGGATTTACCCAACTCTCCAAAGCCTATCCTGAAGTTGGCGGCCCAGAATGACCTGTTCGCCAGCTCGGTGGAGCAGTGGTTGAAGTACGCCGACGCCCGAACAGACACTGCCCATGATTACAGCGGAGAAAAGGCTGCGGCAACCCTCTCCATCGTCGGAGATTTTATTGATGATGCCATTGGCCTTTACCAAACGATGACTGGAACCACTTGGGAATGACGTGCGCGCTAGACATCACGGCCGAGCAGCGAAAAACGCTCCTCGCGTTGCTGCGCCGGTTCATCCCCGGCGTTGCGGTGTGGGCCTATGGCTCCCGAGTGAAGTGGACCGCCCGCCCCAATTCCGACCTTGATCTCGTCGTTTTCCCCACCCCCGCACAACGCCAGCGGGTCTCAGAACTCAAAGACGCCCTCGCCGAGAGCAGCCTGCCGTTCCCCGTAGATGTCCACTTCTGGGACCAAGTGCCCGAACCCTTTCACGCGATCATCCGCAAGGAATATGTCGTTCTTCAAGAGGTCCAGGAGAATCTGCAGCGCGCTAGTAAGGCTATTGGATGGAGAGAAAGTACATGGGGCGAGGAAATCTCTCTTGAATATGGCAAGGCGCTTCGCAACTACGACACTGTGAGCGGAAAGTTCCGCGTATTCGGTAGCAATGGTCCGATCGGCTGGACGTCACAGCCTCTCGCTCCCGGCCCCGGCGTCATACTCGGCCGCAAGGGCGCTTACCGCGGCGTTGAGTTTTCACGTGATCCTTTTTTCGTAATCGACACCGCATACTACGTGGTTCCCAAGACCGAACTTGATATGCGGTGGCTGTTCTACGCCATCAATCACCACAAGCTCGGCGAGATTGATGATGGTTCCCCGATTCCCTCAACCACTCGGGCAGCCGTCTATGTGAGGGATATACAGATTCCGCCCCTCCCGGAACAACGCGCCATAGCGCACATTCTCGGCACGCTTGACGACAAGATCGAACTGAACCGCCGGATGAACGAGACGCTGGAAGCGATGGCGCGGGCGCTGTTCAAGTCGTGGTTTGTGGACTTCGACCCCGTGCGCGCCAAGGCCGCTGGCCGCCAGCCGGCCGGCCTTTCCCGCGAAATCGCCGCGCTCTTTCCTGACCGCCTTGAGGATTCGGGATTGGGGAAGATTCCGAAGGGGTGGAAAGTTTCCACACTTGGTCCAGAAGTGGAACGTTGTGGCGGCGTGGTTCAGACGGGGCCTTTTGGCAGCCAATTACATGCGTCTGACTATGTGGTGGAAGGGGTGCCCGTTGTGATGCCTCAGGACATTTCGAACCGTCGGGTGCGAACCGACGATATCGCCCACATTCGTGAAGCCGATGCGCACCGACTGGGCCGCCACCGACTTCAACCTGGTGACTTGGTTTACAGCAGGCGAGGCAATGTGGAGATTCACGCCTTGGTTGGCATACGGGAAGAGAAATGGTTGTGCGGGACAGGTTGTCTGCTGGTGCGCCCTGGTCGTTCTTGGCCTTCGCCACAATATCTTTCACTCGCGCTTGACGAGCCGGCCACACGAGCTTGGATAAGGCAACGCGCCGTAGGTGCAACCATGCCGAACCTTAACACCGGCATTCTGGCGTCCGTTCCACTGTTGGTGCCGCCGGATGATCTGCTCACCCATTTCGCGCGGAAAGCGGAGGTGCTTGAGGATCATATGACCACGAATGACGCGCAAAGCCGCACCCTTGCCGCCCTGCGCGACGCGTTGCTGCCGAAGCTGCTGTCGGGGGAAATCCGGGTGCAGGGCACGGAACGGACCGTGGGGAGGGCGCTGTGATGGATAAGGATGGACCGGATGGACCGGATGGACGGTATGGACAACATGGACGGGATGGCGAGGGGCACGAACCGCTGATCCCAAAACATGGCGGATACCGGAAACTGAAGAGCTTTCAGTTGGCGCAACTGGTCTATGATGTCACGGTGCGGTTCTGCGACCGCTATATTGACCGGCGCAGCCGCACTCATGACCAAATGGTGCAGGCAGCGCGTTCGGGGGTGCAGAACATCGCCGAGGGCAGCCAGGCGAGCGGCACCTCCAGGAAAACCGAACTCAAGCTGACCAACGTGGCGCGGTCCAGCCTTGAAGAACTGCGCCTGGACTACGAGGATTTTCTGCGCCAGCGCGGCCTGCCACTCTGGGAAAGGGACGACCCGCGGCGCACCGCACTGGTGGCGCGGCGCTGCGCGACCGCCGACCAAGTGGCCCAGTGGGTGGTGGAGATTAGCAGACAAGATGGACAGAATGGACGAAATGGACTGGATGGACATAATTGAGGGTCCATCCAGTCCAGGCCGTCCATCTCGTCCATTTACGCTGCCCTTTCGGCCAACGCTGTGCTGGTGCTGATTGGCGTGGCAGTCGCGCTGCTGGACCGCCAGATTGCCGCCCAGGCCAAGTCTTTTGAAACAGAAGGCGGTTTCACGGAAAGGCTTTACCGTGTGAGGAGAGAGCGGCGTGGTGACTGAATCCACAGTGGAAGACGCCGCCCTCACCTGGTTCGAGGGGCTGGAATACCGCGTCCTGGCCGGGCCGGCCATCGGCCCCGGCGAACCCGCCTCCGAACGGGCCAACTACCACACCGTCGTCCTGGAACAACGGCTAAAAGACGCGCTGGCCAGACTCAACCCGGCGCTGCCGCCCTCCGCACTGGAAGACGCCTTCCGCAAAGTTACGCGCCCCGTCTCGCCGTCGCTGATCGGCAACAATCGCGCGCTGCACCGGATGCTGGTGGACGGCGTGCCGGTGGAATATCCGCGGCCGGACGGCTCGACGGCCGGGGACAAAGCCTGGCTGATTGATTTCGCGGACCCCGAAAACAACGACTGGCTGGTGGTGAACCAGTTCACGGTTGTCGAAGGCCAGATTAACCGCCGCGCTGACATTGTCGTTTTTGTCAACGGCCTGCCTTTGGGCGTGCTGGAGTTGAAGAATCCCGCGGACGAAAGCGCGACGATCTGGACGGCCTTCCAGCAGCTTCAGACGTATAAGCTGCAAATCCCGTCGCTCTTTGCGTACAACGCCGCGCTCATCGTTTCGGACGGCACCGAGGCGCGCATAGGCACGCTGACCGCGGACAAGGAACGTTTCGCTCCGTGGCGCACCATCGCGGGCGAAACCGTGGCGCCGGATTCTGTGCCGCAGCTGCAGGTGCTGATTCAAGGCGTCTTTGAAAAGCGCCGCTTCCTCGACCTGCTGCGGTACTTCATCGTCTTTGAGGACGACGGCGGCACAGTCGCCAAGAAGATGGCCGGTTACCACCAGTTTCACGCCGTCAACATCGCCGTGGACGAAACGCTGCGCGCTTGCGGTGAGGTGAGCGCTGAGGTGGTGCGTGAGGAACCCAGCGGCTACTTCGCGAAGGCTCAGCCCGGCGGCGCGCCGGGTGACAAGCGGGCCGGCGTGGTCTGGCATACGCAAGGCTCCGGTAAGAGCCTGACGATGGCCTTCTACGCCGGGCGGCTGATTCTGCACCCGCAAATGGAAAACCCGACGCTCGTTGTGCTGACGGACAGGAACGACCTGGACGACCAGCTTTTCGGCACGTTTTCCCGGTGTTGGGAATTGCTGCGGCAGACACCCACGCAGGCCGAAGACCGGGAAGACCTGCGCCGCAAGCTGCAAGTGTCGTCCGGCGGCGTGATCTTCACCACCATTCAGAAGTTCTTTCCCGGTGATAAGCGCACCAAGTACCCGGCGCTATCCGGCCGGCGCAACATCGTGGTCATCGCCGACGAAGCGCACCGCAGCCAATACGATTTCATTGACGGCTTCGCCAAGCACATGCGGGACGCCCTGCCCAATGCGTCGTTCATCGGCTTTACCGGCACGCCTATCGAACTCACCGATAAAAACACGCGCGCCGTCTTCGGCGACTACATCAGCGTTTACGACATTCAGCGGGCGGTTAAAGACGGCGCAACAGTGGCAATCTACTACGAAAGCCGCCTGGCGAAGATCGAACTCAAGCAAGACGAGCGGCCAAAGCTGGACCCGGAATTTGAGGAAGTTACGGAAGGCGAAGAAGCTACCACCAAGGAAATGCTGAAGACGAAATGGGCCGCGCTGGAAGCTCTGGTAGGCAGCGAGAAACGAATCTGCCTGATCGCACAAGACCTTGTGGCGCATTTCGAGCGGCGGCTCGAGGCGCTGGAAGGCAAGGCGATGATCGTGTGCATGAGCCGCCGTATTTGCGTGGCGATGTACAACGCCTTGACAAAACTGCGCCCGCAGTGGCACGACCCGGACGACGCGAAGGGCGCGGTGAAAGTGGTTATGACGGGCGGCGCGTCTGACGCTCTGGACTGGCAACCGCATATCCGCAATAAGCCCCGGCGGGAGGCCCTGGCCAAACGTTTCAAGGAACCCAAAGACCCGTTCAAGATTGTCATTGTCCGCGACATGTGGCTGACCGGTTTCGACGCGCCCTGCCTGCACACGATGTACGTGGACAAACCCATGCGCGGGCACGGTTTGATGCAAGCAATTGCCCGTGTGAACCGGGTGTTCAAGGATAAGCCGGGCGGCTTGGTCGTGGATTATTTGGGCTTGGCGGACCAGTTGAAGAAGGCGTTGGCGGACTATACCGAAAGCGGCGGCACAGGGCAGACGGCCATTAACCAGGAAGAAGCCGTGGCCGCGTTGCAGCAGCGGTACGAAGTGTGTTGCGGCCTGTTCCACGGCTTCAATTGGGCGCTCTGGATGAGCGGCACACCAACGCAACGGGTGGGCTTGCTGCCAGCAGCCCAGGAGCACATCCTGAAACAAGAGGACGGGAAAGCGCGGCTGCTGAAAACGGTCACAGAGCTTTCGGCCGCCTTCGCCCTGGCTGTGCCGCATCCCTACACCGCCAAGATTCGCGATGACGTAGGCTTTTTCCAAGCCGTCCGGTCTGTATTGGCAAAGAGCGCCAGCGGCGGTGGAAAATCGGCCGGCGATCTCGACCAAGCTATCCAGCAGCTTGTTTCGCGGGCGATTTCGTCCGACGCAGTGGTGGACATTTTCGCGGCGGCGGGCCTGAAGAAGCCGGACATTTCCATTCTGTCTGATGAGTTCCTGGCTGAAATCCAGGAAATGCCGCACCGCAATCTGGCCGTGGAACTGCTGCGGAAGCTGCTGTCCGGAGAGATCAAGACGCGTTCCAAGAAAAACGTGGTGCAGGCGCGGTCGTTTGCCGAAATGCTCGAAAAGGCCATCCGGGCTTATCAAAATCGCGCAGTTGAAACAGCCCAGGTGATCGAGCAATTGATCGCGCTGGCAAAGGACATGCGCGAAGCAAATAGGAAAGGCGAGAAGCTGGGCCTGAGTGATGACGAAGTGGCGTTCTACGACGCGCTGGAAGTGAACGACAGCGCCGTAAAGGTGCTGGGCGAGCCGACACTCAAGACCATCGCTCGGGAACTTGTGGAAAACGTGCGCCGCAACGTGACAATTGACTGGACGCAGAAAGAAAACGTGCGCGCCAAACTGCGCGTTCTTGTGAAACGCATTCTCCGAAAGTATGGCTATCCACCGGACAAGCAGGCCAAGGCGACCGAAACCGTTTTGGAGCAAGCCGAAGTACTTTGTGCGGATTGGACTGGGTAGTTTCGGGGACGGGAAATCGTGGACGGAAATCGTGGACAGAGCACTCGATAGTGGGTACAAGAACCAGGGCGCGAACCGATGCGCAATCCGCCTGGGCTGTTCTCGGGCAAGATTTCTGCGCGGCAACAGCGGTGTCGGCCTATGCTGCAGCCAAACAGACACGGGCGCAACAGGGCCACCGAGGGGGGAACGATGCCGGTCATCTCCATGTTTTACGGGGTCATCGTTTCGCTATACTTCCAGGACAATAAACGGCATCAATAGAATGGACAGACCTTAGCAGCTCGACGAGAGCGTTAGCGGTGCGATTGTCTGTTCTCTTGAACGGCCTACGGTTCGGACACGCCAAGCTGCCGGCAAATACCGCGGGCAGTGAAATCGTTGATTTCAGTGTGCCTCGGGACTGAGCTTTCTCGCCCGTTAATGGCATTGCAGAGGACGGTGTGTTGCCTTTGTCGCGCAGAACGTAGCAGCCACGCGCCAACAAGTGGCGCATCAAGTCGCGGCGTTTCACGGGCGATTCTTCCCGGCCTTCGCACTCTTCCTTGCCAGGTCCAATTCGTGGCAGGCATCGGCTACGTTCTCCAGCACCTCAGCCAGGGTCCGGCCCTGAGTCTGCACCTCCGGCCGCTCTTCAACTGTTGCGGCCAGCCAAGCGCCCGCGGGGCGAATGTGAATCGTCAAGCCCTTGTCCTTGAGCACTGCCGCCATCTCTCGCGCCTCCATGCACATTGGACGCGCTGCCGGAGAGCTTGTCAACATCCGTCACACTGCCGGCGGGTTCTCCGGCGCGTCGTCCTGCACGCGTTTGATGGACGCGCCGAGGCTGATGAGTTTCTTCTCGAAATCCTCGTAGCCGCGGTCCACGTGGTAGACGCGCCCCACGTGGGTTTCCCCTTCGGCGGCCAGGCCCGCCAGCACCAACGCCGCTCCGCCGCGCAGGTCGCTGGCCATGACGGGGGCGCCCTGGAGCTTGTCGCGCCCGATCACCACGCAGGTGTTGTTCACACGCTGGATGCGCGCGCCCATGCGCTTGAACTCGGCAACATGGTTGAGGCGGTCAGGGTAGATAGCGTCGTTGAAGACGCTGGCGCCCTGGCCGACGCAGGTCAGAGCCATCATCTGGGCCTGGAGATCGGTGGGGAAACCGGGATAGGGGAGCGTGTAGACTTCCACTTCCCTGGGGCGGCTGCCCAGCCCCGCGGCCACGGACTTGCAGTTGCGGGTCAGGCCGATGCCGGCTTCGCGGAACTTGTCGAAGACGGCCTCCAGGTGCGTAGGCTCGATGTTCTTCACCGTCACTTCGCCCTGGGTGATGGCGCCGGCCAGCATCAGCGTGGCGGCCTCGATACGGTCCGGGATGACGTCGTACTCGCAGCCCACCAGCTTGCGCACGCCCTTAATGAGGATGCGGTGGCTGCCCGCGCCCGCGATGCTCGCACCCATCGTATTGAGGAAATTGGCCAGGTCCACCAGTTCAGGCTCGCAAGCAGCGTGCTCGATTACTGTCTGGCCCTCGGCCAGGCACGCGGCCATCATCACGTTGGCGGTGCCGGTGACCGAGGAGCCGGTCGAGACGCCCAGGTAAATGTTGTTGCCCTGCAGCTTCTTGGCCCGCGCCACGATGAAGCCGTGGTCATACTGAATGTCGGCGCCCAGCGCCCGCAGGCCCTTGAGATGCACATCCACGGGCCGGTCGCCCAGAACGCAGCCGCCGGGCATGGAGACCTTGGCATAGCCGCGCTTGGCCAGGAGCGGCCCCAAAACGCAGAAACTGGCGCGCATCATGCTGACCAGTTTGTACGGCGCAACATTGGAGTCCTCGGACACCACCTTGGTGGTGATGCGGCCCTGGGGATCGCGCTTGATGCTGACACCCAGATTCTGCAGAATCCGGGCCATCACGTCCACGTCGCGCAGGCGGGAAACATTGCCGATGCTGCACGGGCCTTCGGCCAGGATTGTGGCTGCCAGAATCGGCAGCGCAGCGTTCTTCGAGCCGCTTGCGGCCACTTGCCCCTTGAGCTTCCGGCCGCCTTCGATGATGAACTTTTCCAAGCCCGCGCCCTCCCGTGTGCACTTTGCAGTGAAGACACCGTCCGACTCCACGAGAGACCAGAGCGGCGCCATCATGTACTCGTTTCATCGGCAAGAAAGAGCGCTGAACTTAGGCATTTTCGATTTTTGATTTTCGATTTTCGATTTGAACACGTTCGGCAGCGCAATCTAAAATCGAGAATCGGAAATTTCCTCTCTGTGTCGGGTGCATGTCAGCAAATGTACCGCGGGCGTCCCGCCCGCTCGTGGCAGGCTGGCAGGGCGCGAGGACGAAGGCGGGCGGGACGCCCGCGGTACGCTCTGGGCCACGCATTTAC
>JBEKKG010000194.1:0-10046 GCA_050010835.1 Planctomycetota bacterium | reverse complement strand
TTACAAAATCAGGGACTCCAAGTCGCAACACCACTCGTTCGCGCCAGCACTGGCTTGCGTCTGCATCCCCAGCCACTTGTAAACAGTAATCATTACAGCCTTGGCCGGAAAGTGCCAGTTCGCGCCAGAATGGTTTATCTTCCAGCCAGACTGATTCGTGTTCCAGCCAGTCTGGTCCCTGTTCCGGCCAGTCAGGCGCCAGTTCGCGTCAGTTCTGAACAGTTTGCCCAGACTTTTAAGGAGTTGCATGAAGGCCAGAGAAAAAATCGCGCGCGGCGCGAAGGGTCAAGGCTGGTCTTCTCACCGCAGGGGGCGCGAAGGAACGCAGAGTTAAGACAGGTGAAAAACAACAATATATCTTTTCATACGAACACCTCTGCGTTCCTCTGCGCCCTCTGCGTTGAGAAATCCGGGTTGGAGGCACAGGTCCCGCATAATCCGCCAGTTGAAGCCACTCCCTTGGTAAAGCTCCTCAGACCTTACGCAAGAGGCATTCAAACACTGATCAAACGGTGTGCAATCATGCGACAAAACGTTTCAAAATATGACTGCCTTCCGTACTGCTGTGTCTCTCATAACGTCATAGTTATATGGGACTTACATAGACTTGGAGTGCCAGAATTGAAGGAACAGACCCCTGCAACTGATGCGCGCCTGCGCAGGCAGGCATTATCACAGGCCAGGCATATATCCCTGAGCACACCGACACTACTTCAGGAAGTCCGGCAGGTACGTGTCCCGCCCCGGCGTGGCGCCGGTCCCGCGGTCCTGTTCCCTCTGGCGCTGCGCGGATTCCAGCTTCCTCCGTTCGACATAAGATCCGCTCAGCAGCCGGTCCTCTTTCCCTGCCCCGGCCGCGACAATGATCGCCGCTGCTCTCAACAAACTCTTCGACTTGACGTTGATCTGGTAGCAACGGGTCTGGCACAGGCCGCAGCCGACGCACTTCTCGGGAAGAACGACCGGGGCAATGAAACCGCTGCCTTCGACGGGCGCGCCGCCGGCGTCGGTTTCGACGCGCACGCGCAGCACTTCGATGGCGTTGTATCCGGCCGTGGCGCACTCATCCACGCACATCCGGCAGGCTTCCCGGCCCGCATAAGGCAGGCAGGTTTCCAGGTTGACGATGGCCAGTCCCATGCGCGCGGCCTTCTTCTCCTCCAGCGGCAGCGCGCGCACGGCTCCCGTCGGGCAGACCTGGCCGCAGGCGTTGCAAGACGATTCGCACCCGGACCAGTTGGCCGCAACCTGCGGCGTCCAGAGCGCATCCAGGCCGCGCTCGAAGCCCAGAGGCTGCAGGACGTTGTTGGGGCAAACCTTGTAACATGCGCCGCAGCGGACGCACAGTTGCAGAAACTGCTCCTCGGGAACGCTGCCCGGAGGGCGCACAATCGGGGCGGCGCCGGCCGCGCCGCCCGGGAGGCGCCGCATCCCCAGCGCGAGCAGGAGCGAACTCAGCGTCCCCGCCAGAAAGCCGCGCCGCGCAAGACCGCTTTCCCTCTCCCCTTGCGGGAGAGGGCAGGGCGAGGGGTTCCAACGCGCCACGAACTTGATCGCGTTCACAGGGCACGCTCCGCCGCACGTCTGGCAGAACGCGCAGTCCGCTGTGCGGGTGGTGAAGTCGGGATTGATCGCATCGAAGGGACAGCTCTCAACGCAGCGCTTGCAGCGGACGCAGTCCGCCGCGACCTTGCGTTCGTCCAGCCGCAGGAAATTGAAGACGGAGAAGACCGCGCCGCTCGGACAAACATGCCGGCACCAGAACCGCGGACGCCACAAGCCCGCCGCCAGGATGCCGCAGAACAGCCCGAGCGAAACGAAATGCCCGGCGTTGAAGCGCGGGACCTGGTGCCAGCCGCGCAGGAAGCCAAGCTGCAGCGGCGCGAGCGCAAAGAGCAGCCCGCGGGTGAGCACCGGAATCGCGGCGACGAATCCCGAGAGCAGGACGCCGCACAGCGCCGCCACGAGCGTGCCGCAAAGGACGTAGTATTTCAGGTGCACCCACCAGCCGCCGCGCGCGAGCCTGAAGCGCGTGACGCGCTTGCCGAGCGCCCAATCGAAGAGGTCAATCAGCGTGCCCAGAGGACAGAGGTAGCCGCAGAACCCGCGCGGGATGAACAGGCAGAGGGCGAGGAGCACCCCTGCCCAGGCCAGCGCCCAGATCCACGCCTTGGCCGCCAGCGCCGCCGTGATGCTCACCAGCGGGTCAAGCAACAGAAAACTCTCAGCCGGGACCAGGTCCTTCGCGCGCAGGCCGTCGGCATAGTGCGAAGGCCAGTTGCCGTGCTGCGGGCCGGGCTCAGCGGTATAAGGCCAGCAGACATAGAAGAAGAGGACCAGGAACAGCAGGAAACAAAGGGCCTGAATGGAGCGGCGCGCCCGGGCCAGCACGGATCTCTTGCCGCAGAGGACACAAAGGAACGCAGAGAAGATTCGCAGGAACGGATTTACTTTTGTTTCCAACGTTCTTCCTTTGTGTACTCTGTGTCCTCTGTGTTGAAAAATCCGGTCTACTTCATCCCGCTGCTGAGCGCCTTGGCGGTGGCGTTGATGATCGCTTCGGAGGTGATCGTCGCGGAGGAATACGTGTCAATGCCCTTGACGCTCTGCTTCTCGATGATCCGGCTCGGCGTCTCGGTGAGCGCGTTGTAAGGCTGCTTCTCCTGGTGCTGCCGCACGTTGACGGCCTGGATGCGGTGGTCCCTGACAGTCACGGCGAGGTTCAGCGGGCCGGCGTAGCCGTAGCTGCTGCCGGTGTAGGTGCCGTCGGGGATGCGTTTGAGGTCCAGCAGATCGAAGACTTTGACGGCCTCGATGCTGGCCTTGGCCCGCTCGCGGCTTTGCTTGAGGTCGCCCTTGTCTTCCCCTGGCACAGCCGCCGTCTTCTCGTAGTACGCGAGCGCCTCTTTGTAGCGGCCGGCCACGCGGCAGGCTTCGCCGGCCATCAGCCAGCCAATGGCGGGCTCGCCGTCCTGGGCCTTTGTCTCGGCCAGCTTGAGCGCGGTTTCGGTCTCGCCCATGTCGGCCCAGAGCTTGATGAGCGAGCCGTGGCGGGTATCGTCGTCCCCGTACTTGAGCAGCACGTCTTTGGCCATTTCCTTGCAGCCCAGCCGCCAGTAGCAGTCGGCCAGTTCTTCATCCACGTCATAGCCTGCTTTGCGCCACCAGAACGCCGCGCGCGCGTAGTCCTGCAACAGGTTGTGGTAGAGCGTGCCCAGCGCGGCCATGGACTGCTTGAGCTTCTCAGTATCTGCCTTGTTGACTTCCAGCGTGTTGTGCAGCAGGCGCGCGCCTTCTTTCCACTTTCCGGGGTTCTCGTTGATCACGCTCCACATGTAATGAAGCAGATACTTCGCGGGCGTCCAGGGCGTGTTGGGCGGCGGCTTCATCCAGGTCAGATCGAGCGTCTTGGGGTAATTGAGCGGCGTGGTCTTGTACCAGTCCGGCGCATTGGCGCCGGCCCACGCGATGGCCGCTTCGACTTCAGCCTTCGTGCGCGGCTTCGTTGTGGCGGCGGTATAGGACGGCGCGGCTACCTGGGCCGGCTGTCCACCCAGCGCGAGCGGATTCGAGAGGAACAGCAGCGCTACCGTGACCCGCGCCAACCAGGCACGCGAGACACTCAACACAGAGGACGCAGAGGACTCAGAGGAAAAAACAATGGAAGCAGCAGTAAATCTTTTCATTCTAGTCGGCTCTGGGTTCCTCTGTGTCCTCTGCGTCCTCTGTGTTTAGAGATCCGCCTCAGCCTTCGGCCAGCGGGAACCCTTTTGTCGCGCGCGTCGCGCCATCTTTGGCAATCAGCAACGCATCCGTGCGCGCCGTGGACTCGAGCAGTTCGAACCCCCGCTCCAATCCGGCGACAAAGACCGCGGTGGACAGCGCGTCCGCCTCCGTGCAACTCGGTGTCAGCACCGAGACGCTCGAAAACACTACGGGCGATCTGCCTGTGGCGGGGTCGAAGATGTGGTGGTTGACGAAGTCCGGGCTGAACGTGGTCGCGTAATCGCCCGAGGTGGACAGACAACGCCCGTCGAGGTTGAGCACCGCCGCAAAGGCATCGGGCCGGCGGGGATGCTGGATGCCAACTTTCCAGGGCTCGCCGCGGGCCTTACGGCCCAGCGAGCCAAGCTCACCGCTGTTGACCAAGGCGTGGGCGATGCCCCGCGCCTGAAGCGCGGCCAGCGCGCGGTCGCAGGCAAAACCCTGAGCGATGCCGTTGAGCGTCACCGCCGTGCCCTGGCCGAGCAGGCGCACACGCTGCGCCGAGACTTCCACCCGGCGCCAGTCCACCTTGCGCCGCGCCGCCTCGATCTCCCCGCCATCAGGCAGCCGCCCCTGCTTCTGCGCCGCGGCGAAGAGCTCCCACAAGGGCTGCACCGTGACATCGAAGGCCCCGCCACTGCGCTCGGACATCGCCTGGGCCGTTTGCAGCACCTGGACCAGGTAGGCGTGCGGATGATCCAGAGACCCGTCGCGGTTGAGCCTGCAAAGTTCGCTCTCGCGCCGATAGATGCTCATGACGCGCTCAACGGTATCAAGTTCGGCAAACGCCGCTTCGAGAGCGGCCTCAGCGGCGGCGCGCTGCTCATGCAACGCCGCCATCGAGACTTCGGAGCCGAGCGCGCACGAGCGGCGCTCAACAATCTGCAAACCGCCCAGTTCATTGCAGGCAGCAGGGGCCGCTGGCGCCCCCGCCCGCGAAACAGAGCACAGCCGCGAAATGCCGGCCGCCGCAAACCCGCCCGTGGCCAAGAGAAGAAAACGACGGCGATTATAGAGGGAAATGTCTGGGCCTCCGTAGAGCAACCGGCCCCTTGACCGGCGCCTTGAGGATAGTCGTAACGGCGTCAAGAAACACTGCAAGAAAGAGGCGTCAGGCATCAGCAACCGTTCAGTCCGAGCCGCGACCGTGAGGGAGTCCCGAGGCCTCAGGATTCCTATTCTTCCCCTCCTTCCCATAGCAGACAACGGCGATCCCTGTAAGCGCTTGCTGGCACGCGCGGCTCGGGGACTGAATAATCTCAAATTTTTTGTTTTTTGTTCTTGACTTGTGAAAGCCGGGAAGTATAAAAGGCATTGTGAAAGAAATCACAGTGTTACCGAAATCACGAATCGGGGATGAGCGGTTGTGAGCTTAGCTGATACTTCTGAGAAAACCATAGGCAGGCTCAGCACTTACAGAAGGCTGCTGTACCGCTCCGACCTCGCCAGCCAAGCCAGTGTTTACTCTCACCAAATCGCCGCCCTTTCGAGAGCCACAGCGGATCAGGTGCGCCGCGACCTGATGGCCGTAGGTTATTCCGGCAGTCCCAATAAGGGTTACAAGGTCAACGAGTTGGTCCAGAGCATTGGCGAGTTTCTTGACAATCCCGCGGGCGAGAATGTGTGCCTGGTCGGCATAGGCAACCTCGGCCGGGCAATCCTGTCGTACTTCAGCGGCAGGCGGCCCAAGCTGGCCATCGTCGCGGCCTTTGACGTAGCCGTCAGCAAAGTCAATCGTGCGATTCATGGCTGCCGCTGCTACCCGCTTGACGATTTGGCGGCCGTGGCAGAACGTGAAAACATTCACGTGGGCATTATTACGGTTCCGGCAGACGCGGCGCAGAGCGTGGCCGAGAAACTGGTCGAGGCGGGCGTGCGGGGGATCCTCAACTTCGCGCCCGTGTGCTTGAGAGTGCCGCCGGGGGTCTATACGGCCGACTTCGACATGACCACGGCCTTGGAGAAGGTCGCTTACTTTGCGCGCAAGATGGGCAGGAACTGACGAGGATTGCGCAACGCAGAGGACGCAGAGGAACGCAGAGGAAGGAAATGAAAATGAGTGAAACCGCAACGGAAATTGAGCCGATCCTGAAGCAGCACCCGGCCCAACGGGAGGAGTTGATCCCGTTGCTTCAGGAGGTCCAGGAAGCTCAAGGCTACCTCTCGCGCGACGCTGTCGTGCGGATCGGGCAGCACTTGGGCCTGCCCGCCAGCAAGATCTACGGTGTGGCCACCTTTTACAACCAGTTCCGCTTTCAGCCCAAGGGCAAGTACCACTTCATGGTCTGCCGCGGCACAGCCTGCCACGTCAAGGGCTCGCTGAAAGGGCTTGAGATGGTGATGAAACTGCTCAAGCTCAAGCCCGGCCAGACCTCCCGGGACAAGCTGTACAGCCTGGAAGTGGTGGCCTGTATGGGCGGCTGCGGCTTGTCGCCTGTGGTCAATGTCAACGGCGAGTTCTACGCCCAAGTCAACCCGAAGAAACTGGCGGCCATCATCGCCGAGTGCCGGGAAAAGGAAGCCTCAAATGGAAAAAATGCAAAGCCCTGAAACCGCTGCCCAAGCCGGCCCCAGCCTGTGCTGGGAAGCCCTGCCGTGTCCGGCCCAGGAACTGCTGGATGGCCTGAGGTCCGGGCCGTTTGCCGCGGCCAAGGCCGCGGGCCAGGCGCAGTACGAGGACCTGATCTCGTCCCTGCGGCGGGACCGCGTGGATAAGCCTGTGATCTACGTGGGCGCAGGCACCTGCGGCCTGGGCGCTGGGGCGGGCAAGAGCATCCGAACCCTGAAGGACTATCTGGCCGCCAAGAAGCTCAGCGCCGAGATCGTCGAGGTGGGCTGCATCGGCTTGTGTTCTGAGGAGCCGATCATTGACATTCAACTGCCTGGGCGCACCCGCGTCAGCTTCGGCGGCGTGTACGCGCCCAAGGTGGCGGGCCTGCTCGACGCCGTCCTGGCCGGCTCGGTCCCCGCTGACATGGTGCTGGGGCAATTCCGGGCGGGCGGGACGCCCGCACCACAAAACGGCCTGAAGGAGTGGTCCGGGGTGCCCTACCTCGACGAACACCCCTTCCTGACCACCCAACGCCGGATTGTCTTGATCAACAGCGGCATCATCAACCCCGGCAGCATTGACCAGTACATCGCGTGCGGGGGCTATTCCGCCCTAGCCAAGACACTGAAGAACCATACGCCCGAGGACATCTGCAACATTGTGGAAGCTTCGGGGCTGCGCGGGCGCGGCGGCGGGGGCTTCCCCACCGGCAAGAAATGGAAGTTTGCACGCGGGGCCGTGGCCGACCAGAAATACCTGATCTGCAACGCGGACGAGGGCGACCCCGGCGCATTCATGGACCGCGCGGTGGGCGAGAGCGACCCGCACCGCCTGCTCGAAGGCATGGTCATTGCCGCCTACGCTATCGGCGCCACGAAAGCCTACATCTACATCCGCGCCGAGTACCCCTTAGCCGTGACGCGGCTCAAGGAAGCCATCGTCCAGGCGCGGGCCTATGGCCTGATCGGCCACAATATCCTGGACAGCGGCAACGAACTGGAAATCGTCATCAAGATGGGCGCCGGCGCGTTCGTCTGCGGTGAGGAAACAGCACTGATCCACAGCATCGAAGGCAAGCGCGGCATGCCGCGCCCGCGGCCTCCGTTCCCGGCGGTCAAGGGCCTTTTCACCAAGCCCACGGTCATCAACAACGTCGAAACGCTCGCCAATTTGCCGCTCATCATGGAGCACGGCGCGGCCTGGTACGCGGCGATGGGCACCCAGGGCAGCAAGGGCACCAAGGTGTTCGCGCTTTCGGGCATGGTGCGCCACACGGGGCTGGTGGAAATCCCGATGGGCACCACGCTGCGGCAGATCGTGTTCGACATCGGCGGCGGCGTCGCCGGCGGCCGGAAATGCAAGGCCGTCCAGATCGGCGGCCCTTCCGGCGGCTGTGTGCCGGAACCGCAGATGGATATCCCCACCGACTACGAGGCGCTGAAGAACTTCGGGACCATCATGGGGTCCGGCGGGCTGGTGGTCCTGGACGACACCACCTGCATGGTGGACTTCGCCAAGTTCTTCATGGAGTTCATCCAGAGCGAGTCGTGCGGCAAGTGCATCCCCTGCCGCGAGGGCACGCGCCGCATGCTCGAAATCCTGCAGGCCGTGACGCGGCCGCGGCGGCGTGAGGAGAACATTGACGCCTTGCTGCGCTTCCAGGGCATCATGGGCCTCCGGGAACTGGCGGAGACGATCAAGGCCACCAGCCTCTGCGGGCTGGGCCAGACCGCGCCCAACCCGGTGCTCAGCACCCTCAAATGGTTCCGCGACGAATACGAAGCGCATATTTACGAGCGCCGCTGCCCGGCCGGCGCCTGCAAGGAACTGGTGGGCGCGCCCTGCCAGAACACTTGCCCGGTGGGCACGGAAGTGTGGCGCTACGTGGCGCACGTGGCCCGCGGCGAATACGCGGACGCCTATCGCGTGATCCGGCAGGCCAATCCGTTCCCGTCCATCTGCGCGCGCGTCTGCCATCACCCTTGCGAGAAGATGTGCCGCTGCGGGGCGACTGGCGGCGAGCCGATCGCGGTGCGCACGCTGAAACGCTTTGTCGTGGAGCGCGTCCCGCCCGAGAGCTACGTGCCGGAAGTCAGGCCGGCCGGGCCCAATGCGCCGCGCATCGCCGTGGTCGGGGCCGGCCCCGCGGGCTTGACCGCCGCGCACTGCCTGGGAGCTATGGGCTGCAAGGTCACGCTCTTCGAGAAGGAAGCCAAGGCCGGCGGGATGCTGGTTTGCGCCATCCCCGAGTACCGCCTGCCGCGCAACATCCTGGAGCAGGAGATCCGGGCGCTGTTGAACCCCAATATCGAGCTGCGGCGCAATCAGGCCCTGGGGCGCGACTTCACCCTGGACGAACTCCTGGACAAGCAAGGCTACCAGGCCGTGTATCTCGCCCTGGGAGCGCACCAGAGCCGCAAGCTGGGCGTTCCGGGGGAGAATGGCACCGCGGGCATCCTCCCCGGCATCCAGTTCCTCAAAGCCTACAACCTGCACGGCAAGAACCTGGCCCAGGGCCGCGTGGGCATCATCGGCGGAGGCAATTCCGCCGTGGACGCCGCGCGCGTGGCCCTGCGCACGGGAGGCGTGTCCAGCGTGACCATCTACTATCGCCGCACGCGCGCCGAAATGCCGGCCTATGCCGAGGAGATCGAGGCCGCCCTGGAAGAGGGCGTCATCCTCAAGCCGCTCGTCGCGCCTGTCGAGGTCATCGCCAAGGACGGCAAGCTCGCCGGCATCAAGTTCATTCGCAACATCCTTGGGGATCCTGACGCTTCCGGGCGCCAGCAGCCCGTGCCGATTCCAGGCTCGGAGTACGTCGTGGAGTTGGATACCGTGATTGCGGCCATCAGCGAACAGCCGGAGACCGGCGGCCTCAGCGGGATTGAACTGGCCCGCGGCGGGGCCGTGCGCGCCAACGCAGAGTCGCACCTCACCAGCCGTCCGGGCGTCTTTGCGGGCGGCGACGTGGTCTCAGGGCCCAACACGGTGGTGAACGCCATCGCCGCGGGCAAGGCGGCCGCGGCGATGATCAACAGTTACATCAACGGCAAGCTGCTCAAGACCTTCCCCAAGGTCAAACTGCCCAGTGTGTACATCGAGCCGCTCCAGGCGCCGGAGGATGAAAGCGAAGGCACGGAGCGCGTCAAGGTCCCGTGGCTGCCCGCCGAGAAGCGGCGGCACAGTTTCGCGGAAGTGGAAATGTGCGTCTCCGAAAGCGACGCCCGTTGCGAGGCGCGCCGGTGCCTGCGCTGCGACCTGGACTTTACCCATCCGGTGTAACGAGGCTGGTAGGACAGCCTTTCCAGGCTGTCCGGACAGGCTGGAAAGCCTGTCCTACCGAGGCCCCAAGACTAGAGGTCCTTAACATGCTGAACATCGAAGTTAACAACCGCACCGTCCAGGCCGGCGAGGGCGAGTACTTGCTGGCGGTGCTGCGCCGGGAAGGCATCCACGTCCCGACGCTGTGCCACATCGAGGGCCTGCCGCCGAGCGGCGCGTGCAGGATGTGCCTGGTGGAAGTCGCCGGCGCGCCCACGCTGGTGCCGTCCTGCTCGTACCCCGTGGCCCCCAACATGAAGGTCAAGACGCGCTCCCCCAAGGTGCTGGCGGCCCGGCGCACCATCGTCGAGCTGCTGCTGGCCAACCACCCGGACGATTGCCTCTACTGCGGCCGCAACAGCAAGTGCGAGTTGCAGCGGCTGGCCAATGAGATGGGGGTGCGGCAGCG
>JBEKKG010000193.1:0-10108 GCA_050010835.1 Planctomycetota bacterium | reverse complement strand
AACATCAAAAGGAGGTTTATGAAAAGACTTTTGAAAATCTGAGAGCCAAACCCTGGGATGACGGCCAAACTTTACAAATGGCAACATGCCTGAATTCCGCCAATAACGAACCGTTCGAACGGGAACCTTTGCCATTCGGGCAATCTCCGAATCGGTCATAAGGTCATCCCTGTCCCTTTTTCGTCGTTCGATATTTGTTTTTTCAGCCATTTTTTATCCCCGTAATTAGCTAGGTAAACATTGAACCCAATTGTCCATTCGCCGATTATTCCGGCTTCGAACTGGTCTCTTTAGCCTTGGCCTTCTTTTTAAACTCCGCGACCGCCGCCTTTTCACAGTCGGCGAGCGGCTTGGTAACCAGCACATGCTTGCCGTGGCGGATGGCTTCGAGCGCCATAGGCACGTGCAACTGGTTGGGCGTGCCGACGAAGACCGCGTCAATCTCCTTGTCGCGGCACATCTTCTTGTAGTCGCTGAAGTGCTTGACCGGGCCGGGCAGTTCCTTGGCGAAGTCCGCCATGCGCTCGGGCACGCTGTCGCACAGCGCCACGACGCGCCCGCGCGGGTTGGCCGCCAGGGCCTTGCCATTGGGCCTGCCGATGCCCATCCCGATGATCCCGACGCGCACTTGCTTGGTCATGCGATGCCCCCTCCTGACGCTTTGCTGCTTTATCCACTTCCGCGCCTGCTGTTCAATCGAAAATCGAAAATTGAAAATCTAAAATTGCCCTACTGCCAGTCGAAGACCGTCCCGAAGAGCGAATCCGGCCGGTCGCGCAAGCGCTCGTAGACGCCCAGGGCCTGCTCGATCTTCACCACGTCCTGGATGATTGGCCCGGCCTTGAGGACGCCTTCAGCCGCCAGGCGGCAGACTTGGCGCAGATCGTCGCTGTTGAAGTGCCCGGCGTGATAGATGCACAGTTCGTAACCCTGAGCGGCATTGAAAGCATACTCCACGCGGTCGCGGCCGGCGATCATGACCACGCGCGAGCGCGGCCGCAAGACGCCCTTGCCCCAGTTTGCGCCGATGATCTTGTCCAGCACGGGCGCGCCGGAGTCCTCGAAGACCGCATCGAAGGGTCCTGCCGACAGCACCTCCCCCCAGTTGTCATCCCGCTTGAGTCCGATGGTGCGGTGCGCGCCCAATTGCCCTGCGACAGCAAGACGTTTGGCGTCCAGGTCGCACACTGTGACGCTGGCCCCCGCAATGCGGGCGGCCTGGGCCGTGAACTGGCCGACCGGACCTGCGCCGACAACCAGGACCTTCTCTCCGAGCTTCACCTCGGCCCGGCGCACGTCATGCAGCGCCACACTCGCAACTCCGAAGAGCGCGGCCTCTTTGGGGTCTACGGCGGCTGGCAGCTTGACCAGCAGGTTCTCCGGCCCGGCTGGGGCCGCGAAATACTGCCTGTGCTGGCAGAAGTCCCCGGAGAAGATCAGGTCGCCAACCGCGCAGCTCTTCACGCCCTCGCCGGCTTCGAGCACGCGGCCGACGTTCTGATAACCGCAGCGGCTGGGCCATTTCCAACCGCCGTAGTTGCCGCCGACGAGGCAGTTGCGTTCGGTGCCGTTGGTCAGCCCCGTGTAGATGGACTGGCACAACACGTGCCCGGGCTTGCAGGCCGGCACGTCCTCATCCTGAAACGCCGCCTGGCCCTGCGCAACGAACATGACGGCCCGCATCTTACTGGGCAGTTCGGCTGGCATGATGCCCCCTCCTCGAGAAAACCTGTCTTTGATTACCTCGCCACCTGCTCCCCCCGCGGCCCCAGCTCCGGCGTCAGCAACTGGCACTGCGCCACCTGGCCGATCTTCGCGCCGGCGATGTGCCAGACGACACGCTTGTCGGGCGTCACTTCGAAAACGTGCGCGCCGAGTTTGCTGCCGTCGTCTTTCGTGTTCCAGTTGCAGACAACCGTGTTGCCGTTCGGCAGGCGCTGCACGCCGGCTGGCACCGCGATGTTGATATCCGGCACGTCCTGTTCGGTAAGCTCCCAGACCACGCGGTTGTCCGGCGCGTACTCGGTGACCGACTTGCCCGCGCTGATCAGCGTATTGCCGTTCTCCAGGCGCAGCGCGCAGACCGGCATGGGCTTGCGCGGGAACTCGCGCAGCAGTTTGCCGTCAGTGGCGTACTCGCGGACAGCGCCTTCGGCCGTAAAGGGCACAAGGTAGGTGCCTAGCGCAGTCTTGCGGCACATGCGGAACTGCGCGTGCGGCTGCGTCTCGGTGGTCGAGAGCTGCACCTGATGGACGATCGCTCCCTGGCGGTCCACTTCGATGAGCCGGCACTGCCCGACAATGCCAATGAGCACGTTGCCGTCCGGCAGCGGCTGGCACGCCGGCACTTCGTTGGGCGGCTCGACCTTGTATTCCCAGACTATCTTCTTGTCGCGCGTGAGCTCCTGCACGCCGAGCCGATGGGTCGTCAGGATATTGCCGTTCGGGAGCATCCAGACATCCTGCGGGTGGCTCACGCTGTAATCCCACACGATCTCCGCGGCGGCGTTGAGGATGCAGACCTTGTCCAGCGTGTGGCTGCTGACGAGCACCGGGCGCGCGCCCCACAGGTTTTCATGCCAGAAGTTCCCGCTCAGCGGGCGGCCGCGGCCCTCGACACCCAGAACGTTTTCGGGATCAACATCGAGTTCCGGCCAGACCAGCTCGCCGCGCAATTGCGCCGCCTCACGGATGTAGGCGCTCAGGCGCAGCGAGTTGGAATCCAGCCATAGGATGATCTTGTGCCGGTCTTCCGCCGAGACCTCTTTGTGGTTCTCGTCGAGCAGCGCCTTGCCGATACGCGAATTGCGGGCGCCGAACTGCCCGGGGATCGTGCGTGAGCCGCCGTGCACGCCACTGTAAGGCCGGCACATGTCCTGCCACATCGCGCCAGAGAACCAGAACGTGTAGCCCTCTTTCAGCGCCGCGTAGCTCATGTCCACCGGCCCCTTCTTCTTCTCCGCGTGGCACCCGACGCATTTCGTCTCGAAGATGGGCTTGATCTGGCGGTAGTAGCTGATCGGTTCAACCGGGCCGCACTCCGGCCTGACTTGTGACGGTTCGCGCCGCAGGGCCAGCGGCTCGCTCTTGATCGCGGGGGCCGTCTGGACGTGTTCGTGGCACCCCCGGCAGGTCAACTGCTCGCCGGGATGTACGAAAGCCGAAGAGCGCATGGACTGCACCGCCATGTAATTCTCGTCCAGCACCTGGAAGATAAGTTCCTTCGCCACCGGCGCTTCGAAGTAGGCGCTGCCGTCTTCCTCTACGGGCACGAGGCCCAGCGGCACGCGCGGCGTGTTCTCGCGTTCGTAGCCGATCATCGGCTCGCCCATAGCGTGGTTGGCCTTCAGGATGTTCTGCGTGATGCGGAGCCACTTGATCTTCGTGCCGGGCGGAAAGGGCAGATCGCTGTCGTAGACGTTCATCACGGCAATGGTCGCCTTGCGCGCCGGTCCTGGGAGCGCCGGCGTCCCGCCGGCCGCGGTTTGTGGTGCAGGCGTCTCGCCTGCACGGGCCGGCGGGACGCCGGCGCTCCCAGCCGTTGCGGGCATTGGCCGTGCGCGCAAAGGCTGCGGGTCTATGAGCCGTAAGCGTTCGTCCTGCGCGCAGGGCAGCAGGGCCAGCTCGCAGAGCAGTTCCTTGTTGCCGTAGCGGTCCACCAGCGCCAGGTCTTCCCAGACGTTGCAGAGGAAAAAGTCCGCGCTCAGCGGCCACGGCGTGCCGTACTTGTAGTGCCGCCGCCCCGGCATCTCGCTTTCGGGGAACGGCTCTTCGGGCGTGATGCGCCGGAGCTGCGACATGTGCCCGTCGTCGGGCTGGCGCAAGTCCAGCACGCAGAGCGAGCCGAACACTTCGCCGTGGTGCGGTGAGGCCGTAAACACGTATAGCGGTGAATCCGGCACCGCACGGATGCCCATTTCCACCAGCGGCGCGCCGATGCGGCTGTCCAGTTCCCGGCCGTTCCACGTCTTCCAGGGCTGGCGGCCGGGGAAGGTGTGGTACGGATGCGGATAGTTGCCGTGCGGCGCGCGCGGGTCCGATCCGTCCTGGCCGCACAGCCACAGCCGCGTGCCCAGGCAGTTCTCGCGGTCCGTGTAATCCCAGCGCGTGAAAACGATCTGGCCGTCATTATTCACCGTCGGGTTCCACTCGCTGGTCTCGAAGTAGCTCAGCGGCCGCATGTCCGCGCCGTCAGCCTGCATCGAAAAGAGCGTGTAGTTGCGCACTTTCAGGTACGCGTCAAAGCAGCGGATGTGTCCGCCGCGGCGTTCGGAGACGAAGGCCAGGCGTCCGTTGGGCAGCCAGCACGGATCGAAGTCGTTGTAGCCGCCGTCCGTCAACTGCCGCAGCTCCGTCCCGTCGCTGTTCGCCGTGAAGAGGTGGAAGCACGATTTCGTCCCGTAGCCCCAGGCGTGTTCCTTGTTCTCGGTCCACGCGAACGCGATTCTCCGGCCGTCGAACGCAAGATCGGGCGTGGCGAACGCTCCGGAATCCAGCTTCGCGCCCTGGAGCCGGCCGTTCCGCACGACGGACTCCTGGAGCACGTTGACGATGCGCGGATCGGTCTTGAAGTCCTTGACGGCGAACAGCCCGCCGCCAGGCAGAGCGACGCAGCCAAAATACTGCGTCGTCATGTGGCCGCCTTGCGCGTCCCCGGTCGTGGGGTTGGAGCGCACCGAATCGGCAAACGTGCCGCGCGCCACGAACAGGATCTGGTCGAAGTCCAGGAGCGGGTTGGCCAGCGCGATCTGCCTGCGCAACGCGCACGCGGCCAGGTAGAAAGCCTTGCCTTCCGAAATGGCGGGCGGGACGCCCGCGGTACGTAGCGCAGGCGTCTCGCCTGCAACGGCCGGCGGGACGCCGGCGCTCCCAGCGGAATCCGGCTTGGGCTGCTCTTTGGCAAAGGCCGCGCGCAGAGTCTCCAAGTCCTGCTCGAAGGCCGCGATCCGGTCATGCGCGCCCAGCTTCTCGAGGTGCGCGGCCAGTGCCGCGGTCCTGCGCAAGACCGTGCCGGCCGGGCCGCCATCGTCGTCCCGGATCAAAGCTTGCGCGTCGTAGACCTGGGCAGCCACTTCGGCCTTGTCCTGATACCACGGCTGGCGGTGCTGCGGGTATTCTAGTTTCCCAAACCACGTGTAATCGTAGAGCCAGGCGCGCAGCACGCCGTCTCGGAACGCGGCGCCGGCGATAGAACGGAGATTGAGCCGCTCTGCGGTTTCCTTGAGCGCCTTGCGCGCCGGCCCGGCATCTTCGGGCTGCGGCAGCGGCCGGAACTCCGTGGACACGCGCGGGATGCCCTGCCCGCCGCCCGCCGCCAGTGTGCTGGCAACGAACTTGCCGTGCCTGCCCTGGCTGGAACTGTCCTTCACACTGCCGCCGTCGAGCTGCTCGAAATGCCACAGTCCCAGCGTGTCCGCGTCCGCGGCGAATTGTAGCGCAGGCGTCTCGCCTGCACGGGCCGGCGGGACGCCGGCGCTCCCAGGTATCTCTCGCGCGCCCTTGGACAAGCGCGCTTCGTCCAGCCTGCCTTGGCACTGGAACTGGCCATCGTTGAGCGCGCCGAGAGTGAAAGGCGCGGGCGCCGCCGGTGGCGTGGGCGGCGTCAGAGCTGTGTTAGCTTTCTCGACGCCGTCCACGAACAGCCGCGCGCGGCTGCTTTCCAGCACGAGCGCCAGGTAGTGCCATTTGCTGTCCACAATGTCGCAGGCGCTGCGCGCGTGGTCGGGCTTGCGGCCGGGCAGATATGCGCACAACAGGCCGCTGCCCGCCTGCGTGAAAAGCTCCCAGTGGCTGGGATCGCTCTTCGGCCCGTAAGCGGCCAGGACGTTGTACTGCGCTTTGGCGTCCAGTTTGGCCCAACATTCAAAAGTCAACGGCACAGTGCCGCAGGCCGCGCCGCCCTGGACCTGCACGTAGCCGCGCGTGACATCCAGCGCCTTGCCGAACTTGCCGTCCACGAGCTCGCCGGCAGAGACCGCCGCGAAGGGGGTGAGCGCCAGAACCACACGGAGCACCAGCGGAAACGCCGCGGCCTTCATCACTGTCCTCCATCCTGCGCGGCCAACTCCTTCACCCGCCGGATCAAAGCCGCCTCATCGCAGACCGCGAAGAGCAGCCGCAGCTCGCATGGGCCGTCGCAGACCATCACCGGCCCTCTCAGATGTACGCAGTGCGGCCAGCCATTTCCCCCAGAGACGCAGCCCTGGGCGCCCAGGACCGCCACGAATCCCTGGCCCTCCAGCGCCTTCATGACCAGCGCGCCGTGCGGCAGAGCAGACCCCGCGCTCCAACCCAGAGCCGCGGCGGTGTGGGGGTCGAGCGGCAACGCGGAAACCGGCGCCAGCCGCTTACCCTTGATGCGGTGTTGGGTCAGACGCTCCTGGCTGCTGAACTGCGGGCTGAGGTTCTTGACGCAGATGCTCCCCAGGTTGATCGCGCCGATGTTCCGGGGCACGATGCGGCAGCGCACCAGGTCGCCCTCGGCAGTGATGGTAACCGTAAGCGCCTGGTCTCCCTGGCTGCGGGAGTACTCCAGCCGGGCGTGGTCGCTGCTGGCCTGCCAGGGAGTCTTCCACACTGCCTCCGGCTGATACGGCCAGTCATTGGCGCCGGGGAACGGCCCCCAGTGGCCTTCGGGTATGTCCACCACCCACATGCCTTCGGGGAACCAGGGCGGCCGAATCTTGAACGTCGAGCAAGGCATCGGTTCCAGGCGGATCGTCTGCCGGCTGTACAACTCCGGCAGGATGGGCGCGGCCCGCACGAGGTCCACTTGCGGCGGCACATAGGGAACCGCCGGCGCCGGCGGCGGCGTGTCGGACACGCAGCGAAAGCCGCTGTCGTACACGCGCATGCTCTGCGACCAGGACCAGCGGCTGGCCGCGAGGTGCGAGGCCGGCCGCCGGTGCAGAATGCTGGAGCCGGCGAGGATAAAGGAATTCTCATCGAACGTTGTGCCGTCCGGAGCCACGGGCGGAAAGAGGGTCTGCACCCACTCCAGCACCCCGCCCTTCATGTCCTCGGCCCCATAGGGGCTGGCGAGCGCGGGCCGCGCGCCGACCGGCAAGGCGCTGTCCAGCGTCAGGCAGCCGCCGCGGGGCGCCACGGGGCGGAACTCCTGGCCCCAGGGATAGAGCCGGCCGTCGGTGCCGCGCGCGGCCTTTTCCCACTCCACCTCCGTGGGCACACGCTTCCCCGCCCAGCGCGCGTAGGCGCGGGCATCCTCGCTGTTCACGCCCACGACGGGGCAGCACAACCTTTGCGGATCGTCGAGCCGCTCCAGGTCCACGAGTTCGCTCCAGCCCGCTTCCCAGCCGCAGCGCTGCACACGGTGGCCGGTTTCGTGCACGAACCGCAGGAATTGGGCCCGCGTTACGGGATACTTGTCAATCCAGAACTCCGGCGTTGCCAGCCGCGCGGCGCGCGTGTGGAAGTGCAACTGGTCCGGGTGGATTTGCTCCCGCTCGGCCGCCGCCAGCTTCTGCTTCTCCGTCATGCCGAAGACGAACCACCCCGCCGGAACACGCACCATCGTCCGGTCCAGTGTCCGGGCCAAGTCCTCGATCTCATGTGTCAGCGCCATGATTTGCCCTCCGTAGTACTACAACGTACCCCGGAACCAACCGAGGTCACGGGGAATTAGAGAAATGGAAAGTATAGGACAGATGGGAAGTATGAACCAACGCAGGAGGCAAAGCCTCAAGCCTAATGTCCCTTTATCCTCACGACATCCGCGTACTTCAACGGCAGTGCGAACTTCACGCGCCCGTCTCCTTCCTCGAACTTCAGCGCGCCGTGCGCCACGCTCTCAACACTCGCGGCCTTGAACGGCAGCCGCACGGACACGTGCAGCTCGGCCAGCTCCTGGCGCGTCCAGTTCAGCAGCGTTACCGCCGCGCCGGCAGCCGAGAGCAGCAGCGGCGCTTCGACACCGCGCTCCTGGCCTTCGAGCAGGTCCAGCGCCACGGGCGGCTCGACCGCGGCGGCCTGGAGCGGCCTGTCCACAAGCCACGGCCGCACGGCGTGCAGCCCGTTCCAGTCCCAGGCCGAGGATGCGGGCAGGAACGCGAAGTGCAGCGCGCGGCCCTGTCCCACAACGCGCTCGACAACCGCCGCCGCGCCGTCCTCGAAGGCATCCAGCACGACGCCGGAATGCTTCGCCACCGCGCCCCGGACGCCTTTGGCCACGATGCTGCCGCGCGTTCCTTTCACGGTTGCGGCGGGCTTGAGCTGCGGCACCTTGGCCACGTTCAGCGGCGCACGGCCCTGGGGCCAGATTTCCAGCGCATCGGCGAGCACCGTGCAGGGCTCGTTGTAGCGGTCGCGCACGGCCGCATTGTCCGTCGTCACGAGTGTCCCGCCCGCCTTGACCCACTCGGCAATGCCCTTCTGTCCTTCGGCGGGCACGTTCGGCTCGGTGACGTACAGCACTTTGTACGATTTCAGCCGCTCCGCCGTAAGGTCCTCCTCCTCGATGAAGTCCACGGGCACGTTGAGCCGCTGGCAGACGCGGTGCAGGCAGTAAACTTCGCCCATGTAGTCGGTGGTGCTGGTGAAGGGCACGACGTTGGTCGCGTCCACGACGCCATTCGCGTCCCACGGCTCGGCGCTCTTGGGATAAAGGATCGCGGTCTCGTTCCGCGCCGGGCGGCCGGGCCAGAGCACGTCCTCGGCCTGGCCGATGATCCTGTGGGCGCGGGCCATCGAAGGCAGGACCCTGGCCGAGTTCTCCGAATAACAGTTGCCGGGGAAGTTGTACTCCGGCCCGAAGACGAAGTACTTGATGGCCTTGCCGCCGTGTCCGACGACGCACAGGATTTTCTGGAGGATGCCGTCTTCGAGGTTCCCCGCGGCGCGCGGGATGACGTAGCCGCCGAACTCCACGCCGCCCGCCCGCGCCGCGCAGGCCAGCCGCCGGCAGTAGTAGGACCACTGCGGCGCCAGGCTGTCGTCGAACCAGTCCTCGGTCCACAGCGTGGTGCAGCCGCGCAGGCGGCCGAATTCGAGCCAGTCCTGGTGCATCATGGCCGCGTCGGGGCTGGTCTTGTCCTTGTTGTGGAAGAGCGGCCCGGGCACGTAGAAGCGGCCCTGGAAGTTGTTCCAGTTGACGCAGATCGGCAGGCCCGGGTAGAAGGCCCGCTCCAGGGCCTGCGTGGCCTCGCCGCTGTAGCGGGCCGAATCCCACGCCAGGAACCGCACGCTCCAGTAGAACAGCCGCTTCCCGGGCAGTGTCGCCGCGCCGCTGACGCCAATGGGCTTGGCTTCCTCCCAGGCGGCGCAGCCCACGTCCGCGGGCTTGAGGCCCTGGTCCTGCAGGAACTGCTGGAAGCGTTTCAAAGCAGCGGGGTTCTTCTCCAACGCGCGGAAGCTCGCCGGCAGATACCAGCCCGGCTCATCGCACATCGCGAAGAAAGCCATGTCCTTGGCTTCGTAGCCGGCGTCGAGGTACTGTTTGGCTTCCTTGCGCGCCCAGTCATCGAGTTCCTTCGCCGGGTCCTTCAGGTCGTAGTCATGCGAGTACCCCGGCGGGCAGTAGACGGCCCAGGCCGTGCGGCGCAGGCCCAGCGAGTTGAGCACCGCCCGCGCGCGCTTGTCGGGCGGCAGCATGATGACGCTGAAACCGCCGCGCGCGAGGTTCTCGATCCCTTCGCGCCACGCGGTTTCGAAAATCAGGTCAATGACGACCGGATTATATCCCAGCCCTTCTTGAACCATGCCGATCCCCTTCACCTGGCCGTGTTTGGGACTGGTTCGTGCTTCGAGGAGGCGCGCCATCATCTCGAATCCCTAATGCCAACGGCGGCGACGGTGAGCAAGCCCACGCTCATCGACGAGGCGCTCAGGAGCTTCGAGAATTCGGGCTTGGTCATTGTGAATGCTGAGTTTCAGTTTCCGTTACGTCCCTTCGAGGAATTCTGTTGCGGATATGCGCATGCGGTCGCCGCCCGAACTGATGTGCGGCAATTGATGCCGACGGGGAAGATGTCGCCCTCCTCACTGTCGATGCACTCGACAGCGCCGGACGCGCCGTGCCCACGGCCTCAGATCTGATCCACTTCAAGGTGACGGGCGACGGCGCGCTCATCGGCGTCGGCAACGGCGATCCCAA
>JBEKKG010000192.1:0-15618 GCA_050010835.1 Planctomycetota bacterium | reverse complement strand
CAAGTCGCAAGCGCGGGCTCAGACCAACGGCCCTGACGGCGGGGCGGCGGAGCAAACCGCGTAAGGGAAAGACAATGGATGACAAAGCAGTTTCCTGGCACGGCGTATCCTTCGCTTACGGGGCAGTGCCCGTCCTTCAGGACGTCACCCTGGAGGCCGGCAAAAAGGATTTCCTGTGTCTTATCGGCCCCAATGGCGGAGGGAAGACGACCTTGCTGCGGCTGGCGCTGGGCCAATTACGGCCCAACCAGGGAACAGTGCGCATCTTCAGCCAGCCTCCGGAATTGGCCCGGCAGGAGGTCGGCTACGTGCCCCAGCATTTCCAGTATGACGCGCAGTTCCCGGTGCGCGTGCTGGATGTGGTCTTGATGGGCCGGCTGGGGCCGGAACAGTGGTGGCATCCGTTCCACCGGAAGCCCGACATTGCGGCGGCGCATGAAGCGCTGCACGAGGTCCGTTTGCAGGACTTGGCCCACCGCCCCTTTTCCCGGCTCTCGGGCGGACAGCGCCAGCGCGTGCTGATCGCCCGCAGCCTGGCTGCGCAACCCCGGCTGCTGCTCCTGGATGAACCTACCGCCAGCGTGGACGCGGCTGCTGAAAGCATGATTTACGAATTGCTCCACAGGCTTAATGAAAGACTCTGCGTCGTCATGGTCACGCACGATCTCGCCTTCGTGTCCAAGTTCATGCAGACCGCGGCCTATGTGGATCGCGAAGTGGCGCTTTACGCCGTCAAAGATCTGACTGAGAAAATGCTGCGCCCGTGCGCCCAGCGGTAGGACAGCCTTTCCAGGCTGTCTGGACAGGCTGGAAAGCCTGTCCTACTGCCACCCACTCTACACCCGCAGCCTGTAACCGACACCGGCCTCTGTAACGAGGTACTTTGGCCGTGCTGGGTCGCTTTCGAGCTTGTGGCGGAGTTGATGCACGAAGACACGCAGATAGTGGCTGTCCTCGGCGTAAGTTGGCCCCCAGACTTCCTTCAGGAGCTGGCGATGAGTGAGAACTTTGCCGGCGTGCTTGACCAGAATGGCCAGCAGCTTGAACTCGATGGGCGTCAGGCGCACTTCGCGGTCATCTGTGAAGACCAAGCGCCGCGCCAGGTCAACTTTGAGGCCGCCGGACACGAAGACGGCGGTCTCGTCTTCAGTGCGGTCTGTGTGCCGCCGGGCCACGCGGATACGGGCCATCAGTTCCGGGACGCTGAAGGGCTTGGTGACGTAGTCGTCGGCGCCGGCGTCGAGTCCGGCCACCTTGTCCTGCTCCTGGCCGCGGGCCGAGATGATGATGATGGGCACCGCCGTCCATTCACGCAGCCTGCGGATGACTTCGAGGCCGTCCATGTCGGGCAGACCCAAGTCCAGCAGCACCAAGTCCGGCGGCTTGGACGCCGCCTCCAGCAGCCCCTGTTGGCCGTTCTCGGCCTCCAGCAGGACGTAGCCCTCGCTGCCCAGCGTGGCGCGCAGGAAGCGGCGAATCTGCGCTTCATCCTCAATTACCAGCACGACAGGGGCAGGTTCGGCCATTGGTTTATCCTCTTACTTCTGAAAAGCGTGTGCAGTGGACACAGTGGACGAAATGGACGAAATGGACGGAATGGACGCACAGTTCCTTTCCTATCTGCGTTCATCTGCGTTCATCTGCGGTTCCAAAGGCTCCGGCAGCCTGCCGGGAACCGGCTGCTCGCCTGTCAGCGGCAGAGCAAAGCGGAACATTGCGCCGCCCCCCTGCCGGTTCTCCACCCAGATTCTGCCTCTGTGCGCCTCGACTATGGCACGGCAGATGGTCAGTCCCAGTCCGACGCCGCCTGTGCGGTGGGGCGTCTTGCCCCGGTAAAACTTGTCGAAGACCTTCTTCTCGTCTCCGGGGGCGAGTCCCGGGCCGTGGTCCGCGACCTCGAACACGACTTCCTTCTCGCTAGGTGTGGCGGAGATTTCCAGCGGTGAGCCTGGGGGAGTGTACTTGATGGCATTCTCCAACAAGTTGACGAAAACCTGCTCGATGAGGATGACATCCAGCGGCACCAGGCGCAACCCCTCTGGGAGGCAGGTCTTGACCTGGCGCTGGAGAAGCTGCTTCTCCAGGCGCGTCAACGCGCCGCCAATCACCTCCTCCAGCGGACACCACTCCTTTCTGAGCTTCGTCGCGCCGGATTCGAGCTTGGTCATCTGCAGCAGGTTGCCGATGAGGCGCGACATGCGCCCCGCTTCGTCGAGGACGGATTCGAGCAGTCCCCGGCGCGCAGCGTCATCCAAGCGCTGTTCTCCTTCCAGCAGGCTGCTGGCCGCGCCGCAGATGGAGGCCAGCGGCGTGCGCAGGTCGTGAGAGACGGAGCTGAGCAGCGCGTTGCGCGATTTCTCCGTTTCGGCTTCGACTTGGGACTGCTGGGCTTCATCCGCCAGGCGGTCACATTCAATGGCCAAAGCCGCCTGAGAGGCGAAGGATTCCAGCAAGTGCATCTGCTCGGCGCCCAGCGCGCGGCCCTGATGGACGGAATGCAGGCCCAGAACCCCCACGGGCCCGCGAGTGGCGTTCAGCGGCACATACAGGGCTGCTGCGCCCGGGACCGTGTCGGAACCCGCGCCCGCCACGTGCCCGGTGTCGAAAACCCATTGCGCGACACCGCGCTCGCGGGCGTCGAAGGGGAAGCCGCGTTCGTTGCCGGAGACGATGGCCAGGCGGCCGGCGGCGTCTGGCGACAGCCCTACCACGTCGCTTTCAAAGACCTCGGCCACGTGCCGGACGGCGATCTCCATGAGCTTGGCGGGGCCGCGTGTGCTGGAAAGCTGGCGGGCCATGGCATACAGGGCCGCCGTCCGGCGTTCGCGCACGCTGGCGGCTTGCGCCTGGTTCCGGATGCGGACTGTCAGCGAACTGAAGACCAGGGCCACGACCAGCATTGCCGCAAAAGTGAAAAGATACCGGGTGTCGGACACCGCGAATGAAAAGCGCGGCTCCACGAAGAAGAAGTCGAAGGCGGCCACACTGGCGAAGGAGCAGAAGACCGCGGGCCCGCGTCCCAGGCGGGCAGCCACAACCACCACGCCCAACAGGTAAAGCATGATGAGATTGGCTTCGCCGAACAGCGGCTCCATGAGCCAAGCCATCACGGTGCAGACAGCGACCATCACTGTGGCCCATTCGTAACGCACCCAGTTGACGGGCGTCTTTGGGGAATAGGCGCCGGCCGGCTCGTCCTGCTCGGGCTCGCCCTTGATGACGTAAACATCAATGTCCTCACTGTTCCGGATCAGGTCGTCAACGAAGGAGCCGAAGAGCCGGTCCCGCCAGCGCGCGGTCGCGGGCTTGCCAATGATGATCTTGCTCGCATTGCGCTTGCGCGCGTAAGCGAGGAGTTGCTCGACCACGCTGCCGGGTCCGCCCAGCGTGACTGTTTCCGCGCCCAACTGCTCGGCCAGGTGCAGGTTGCGCTTCAATTGCTCGCGGTCCCTTTCCGGCATCTCCGCGCTGGCCGGCGTCTCGACGTAGGCCGCGATCCATTCCGCGCGCAGCCCCGCGGCCATGCGGCGGGCGGCCCGGACCAGGCGCCCGGAGAACGGGCTGGGGCTGACGCAGACCAGCAGGCGCTCGGCAGTCGGCCAGAGCTTGGTGATGGACTCTTCCTGCCTGTAGGACTCCACCTGCCTGTTGACGCGGTCGGCCGTGCATCTCAGGGCCAGCTCGCGCAGGGCGATCAGGTTGCCCTTACGGAAGAAATGCGCCGCGGCCCGCTCGGCGTACTCGGGCATGTAGACCTTGCCTTCCTTCAAACGTTGCAGCAGGTCGTCCGGCGGCAGGTCAATGATCTCGATCTCGTCGGCTTCCTCGATGACCGAGTCGGGGATGGTTTCGCGCACGGCCACGGTCGTGATCTGCGTCACGACGTCATTCAGGCTTTCCAGGTGCTGCACGTTGACCGTGGTATAGACACTGATGCCGGCATCGAGGAGGTCCTTGACGTCCTGCCAGCGTTTGGCGTTCTTGCAGCCGGGGGCATTGCTGTGCGCCAGTTCATCCATCAGCAACAGCGCCGGCCGGCGCGCCAGGGCGCCGTCCAGATCGAACTCGCGCAGCTTCGTGTTCTTGTATTCGATAAAACGGGGCGGGAGCGTCTGCAATCCTGGGAGCAGCGCCTCAGTTTCCTTGCGCCCGTGCGTTTCGGCGACCCCGATTACAACATCCAGGCCCTCGGACTTGCGCGCGCGCGCCGCCTCCAGCATGGCGTACGTCTTGCCCACGCCGGCGCAGGCGCCGAAGAAGACCTTCAACTTGCCCCGTTTTTGCCGCCGCTCTTCGGCTGCTACTTGCTGCAGCAGCGCATCAGGGTCGGGGCGAGTTTGTTCCACCTTCAGGCTCTCCGGCTAACCCGCATTTCTCACCGCTCCATTAAACGCAGAGGACGCAGAGGGCGCAAAGGAAAAAACAACGGAAACTCACAGTAAGTCTGTTCGTACAAATCCCCTGTGCGTTCCTCTGCACTGCTAACCGTCAATTCCTTTGCAAGGCGTGAAGATTTTCAGCCAAGCAAGGTTGTCATTCGCTCTCCCCGCGTCCCCGTGTCCCCGCGTCTCCGTGTTAGGGCGGCGGTGCACCGTATTGCTTGCGCAGCAGAAGATTGATTTCGAGCACGTTGACGAACAGCTCGCCTGCGAGCCCGCCCAATGGCGCCGACGCGTGCGCCTTGAGGAGGCCGGCGATTTCCTCGCGCACCTTTGCCGGGTCGCGCTTGAGATCCGCGGCCCACTTGGATGCGACCCGGTCCAACTGATATTCGGCGTTCTGCAAGGTGATGTGCGGATCAAGACCGGAGGCGGAAGCCGTCACGAGATCGCCGGGCACATCCTGAAGCGCAACATCCGGATGCTCTTGCCGCCACATGTCAAAGAAGGTCCCTTGAATGTCGGAGCCTTCTTTGGCCGGCTGGATGCTCGTGGCGGGCTTGCCGTCGGGGCCGTTGGCCGTGACCGACGAGGGAAACTTGCCGGGGTTCTCCTTGGAGAACGATTCAAAGAACACGACCGCCAGGTCGGACGGGCTTGGGTCGGCGTTCGTGGGGTTCTCCTTCTTGAACTTGGCTACAATGTCGGCATGGGTCTTCTCCCAGTCCAGCACATACTGCTGTTGGGGAGTCGGGCTCTTGGGGTCAAACGTCGTTCCCACCCAGTTCTGTGCCACGGTGTTGTGAGCGTCGGCCCATTGCGCCACAATGTTGGGTTTGTCTTGATACTTATCCTGCTGGAACCAGGCCTCGATGTCCGGAGCCACCGGCTTGCCGTCTTTGGGGCCGCCCTTGTAATTGACCAGCGGGCCGAGCGCCGCAGCGACCCGGGCGCGGAGCACGTAGTTTGAGGCCGCGTACGCCGAGGAGGAGGACGCCGAGCCATCGTAGGAGCACGCCGATGGGCGCGGTTGGAAGTATTCGTCCTTCGTGAAGGGCTGAGCGATCAGCCGTGAGCCGACCACTGTGCCGTCGGGACCTGTAAGCATGCTCCCATTCGCCTGGCTTGGAAAGAAGGTCTGGCCGACTACCCACAGCAGCGCCGGGTAAATCCCGCAACAGACGATCACCACGAACAACAACAACCAGAGGCTTTTTGAGATGATCCGCCACATGTTGATGACTCCTTTCCTCCTGAAACGTTCAGTTGACCAGATGCAGGGCGACCATGAACATGTCAATGAGCTTGATGCCGATGAAGGGCAGGATCACGCCCCCAAGCCCCCAGATGAGCAGGTTCCTGCGCAGCAGCGCGTCGGCGCCGAGCGCCTCGTAGCGCACGCCTTTGAGAGCCACAGGAATCAAGGCGGGGATAATGAGCGCATTGAATATGATAGCCGACAGAATCGCGGAGGTCGGCGAATGCAGATGCATGATGTCAATGGCCTTCAACCACGGCAACGTCCCGGCAAAGAGCGCCGGGATGATGGCAAAGTACTTTGCGACGTCGTTGGCAATCGAGAATGTCGTCAGCGCGCCGCGCGTCATCAACAGTTGCTTGCCGATCTCCACCACTTCGATCAACTTGGTGGGGTCGCTATCCAGATCCACCATGTTGGCCGCTTCTTTGGCCGCCTGGGTGCCGGCGTTCATGGCCAGAGCCACGTCCCCTTGCGCGAGAGCGGGGGCGTCGTTGGTGCCGTCGCCCATCATGGCGACCAGTTTTCCTTCGGCCTGCTCCTTGCGGATGAAGGCCAGTTTCTGTTCCGGCGTGGCTTCCGCCAGAAAATCATTGACACCTGCTTCTGCCGCAATGGCCGCCGCCGTCAAGGGGTTGTCGCCCGTGATCATCACGCTGTTGACGCCCATTTTCCGAAGCTGGGCGAAGCGTTCCTTGATGCCTCCTTTGACGATGTCTTTCAGATGCACCACGCCGAGCACATCGCCCTGGCTGGCCACCACCAGCGGCGTGCCGCCTAAGCGGGCGATCCTTTCGACAGCCTGCCTGACGTCTGCCGGCATCTTGCCGCCTTGTTCCGTCACGAAGTTCTCGATAGCGTCCGCAGCGCCTTTGCGCAGGCGGCGGCCGTTGGGCAGGTCCAGGCCGCTCATGCGGGTTTGAGCGCTGAAAGGGATGAACGTCCCGTGTAACTCGTCCTCTTTCCAGGCTCGGATTTTGTATTTTTGTTTGGCCAGCACCACGATGCTGCGGCCCTCCGGAGTCTCATCGGAAAGAGAGGCCATCTGGGCGGCCGAAGCCAACTGTTCGGGTTGCACCCCATTGGCCGGGATGAGCTCCACGGCGCGCCGGTTGCCCAGCGTGATCGTCCCGGTCTTGTCGAGCAGCACGATGTCTATATCGCCGGCGGTCTCCACGGCCCTGCCGCTCTTGGCGATGATATTGGCCTCCAGGGCGCGGTCCATGCCCGCGATCCCAATGGCCGCCAGCAAGGCGCCGATGGTGGTCGGAATCAGGCAAACCAGGAGCGCGATCAACGTCGGCACATCCGTGCCCAGGCTGTGCAGGGGTTCCGGAGTGCCCAGATAGCCCATCATGGATTGCTCGGCGTTCCAAGCCATCGGGAAGAGCGGCGCCACGACGATTACGAAGATCAGCGTGAAGGCGGCGAGGAGCAGCATCAGCGCGATTTCATTGGGGGTTCTCTGGCGCTTGGCGCCCTCGACCAGTGCGATCATCCGATCCAGAAAGGACTCGCCCGGTTGCGCCGTAATGCGCACCACGATGCGATCGGACAGGACGCCCGTGCCGCCGGTCACGCCGGAGCGGTCGCCTCCCGACTCGCGAATCACGGGCGCCGATTCGCCTGTAATCGCCGACTCATCCACGGAAGCTATGCCTTCGATCACCTCGCCGTCACCGGGAATGGTTTGTCCCGCGGACACGGCGACCCGGTCTCCCGGCCGCAGCACGGCAGAGGAGACATGCTCAACCTGGTCCTTGTCGCCCAAGCGATACGCAATTGTTTCTACACGGGTCTTGCGCAGCGATTCGGCGTGCGCCTTGCCGCGCGCCTCTGCCAGAGCCGTGGCAAAATTTGCAAAAACAACGGTCAGAAACAGCCACACATCCAGGGCAATGAAGTAATTCAACGGCACCTGGCTGGCGGCCGTGCCAAAGAAACCCTGCACGATGTAGGCCAAGGTCAGGAAGGCGCCAATCTCGACCACAAACATCACCGGATTATCCCACTGCAAATCGGGCCGGAGCATCACAAAGGCCTGTTTCAAGGCTGCCAGGCCTATGTCCCGCGTCAGCAAAGGTTGGCGCTTGCCCCGGCGCGGGAGTGAGTTGAGGCCGGGTGCGATTGCGGCAGCCGTCTTGACATCGAGCACGTTATCGGTTGTCATCGTAAGCACTCCTTATCAGTCATGGACGAGTTCAGGTCTGAAGACATCAACCACCAAAGGGTATCGGTCCCAAATGTTCCGCCAACGGGCCGAGCGCCGCGACCGGCACGAAAAGCAACGCGCCGATGATGATAATCGTCGCGAGCAGCAGAAAACCGAATGTGCCGGTATCATCACGCAAGGTCCCTGGACCGAATGGAGCGGACTTCTTGGCCCCGAGGTACGCGGCCATGGCGAGCGGCGCGATGATGGGCAGATAACGGCTGAACAACATCACCAGGCCCGTCGCGATGTCCCAGGGAATGGCTTGCGGCGCATGATTGGCATTGTCGTAGAACCCGTAGTTCGTACCCAGTCCGTCGAAGGCCGACCCGTTGTTGGCTGAGGCGGAGGAGAACTGGTACAACATTTGGGTGAAGCCGTGCGGGCCGGGATTGCTGGTGGCTTTGTTCCCCCAATCCGTGGCGGCGAACAGCCCGGTGGGGAACAAGATCATCAGCGGGTGGACCAGCAAAGCGACGACCGCCAGCTTGACCTCGCGGGCCCCGATCTTCCGGCCCAGGTACTCGGGCGTGCGCCCGACCATCATCCCCGCGACAAAGATGCCAATGATCACGTAAATCAACATATTGATCATGCCCACTCCCTTGCCGCCGAAAATGCAGTTCAACCACATGCCGGTCAGGGGGGACAAGGCGGCGATCGGATTCAGACTGTCGTGTTCGGCATTCACGGCGCCGCAGGTCACGTCCACCGTTACAGCGGCGAAGGTCGCGCCCGCCGAAGTGCCGAAGCGCATTTCCTTGCCTTCGAGATTGCCCAGATGCTGATCCACGGGCAGGCCCGCAACCGCCGGGGACGCCAGCTCCAGTTTCCCTTCCGGTGCGGTGGCGCAGGGAATCTTGTATGTCTCGCCAGCGGCATGGGCCGTCAATCCCGGGTTGGGTTTCAGCGTGTCGAAGTAGATCGTCCAGGCGATCGTGCCGACCATCATGAGCAGCATCACCGCGAAGATCACGATCGCGTGCCGCAGCCGGCCGAGCATGCGGCCGTACATCAGCACCAGCGCGAAGGGGAACAACATCATCGCAAACGTCGTCACGAAGTTGGTCAGGTCCGTGGGGTTCTCGTATGGGTGGGCGGAGTTCATGCCGTAGAAGCCCCCGCCGTTAGTGCCGAGCATTTTGATCGGGATGACCGCCGCGACCGGACCGACCACCAGTGTTTGTTGTTTCGCCTGGCCCTTATCGTCCGTGCCCATCGCCGCGGGCTCAAGCGTCGAGACCGCAGGCGAATCCCGGAACGTCATCGGCATGCCCTGCTGCACAAAGAAGACGCCGATGACGAAGGCGATCGGCAAGAACGCGTAAACCACCACACGCCACATATCGAGGAAGTAATTGCCGACGGTCTTCTCGCCGCGAAAAGCACGGATGATCGCAGTCAGCGCACAAAACCCTACCGCCGCGGAAGTGAACTGGTTGAAGATCACGAAAAACACCTGGCTGAAGTTGGATAAATGCTGGTCGCCCGCATAGTGCTGGAGGTTGGTATTCGTGATGAAGGAGGCCACCGCATTGAAAATGGTCGTCGGCGACAGCAGACCTCGCTCCAGCGGGTTCAACGGCATGTACTTTTGGAGCGCCAGGACCAGGTACCCGAAGACGAACATCACGACGTTGAATATGAGCAGCGCGGCCGTGTACTGCTTCCAGTCCTGCGGGCCGCTGTCCAAGCGTGCTTCAATCCAGCGCAGCACTTTCGGGGCGCGGTACTTGCCGTCCATGATCCACGCCAAGTAGCGGCTCAACGGGACCGCGCAGATTGTGGTGACGACAAGCAGCGCAACGGGCAGAATCCAGAGTGCCATCGGGTCCATGGGGTATGCTCCTTCCTTTCTGGGGACTGGGATTGATCTTGTCTAAAGCCATTCCGGCCGAACAATGGCCACAAACAAGTAGATAATCAGCAACGCGGTAATCACTGCGGTCAGGTAGATCATGATCGTCTCCTCAGATCTTCTCGCAAGCTTTCAGAAACAGATAACACAATCCGAGCGCCACAACGCCCAGCAGAAACATCGCCGGCAGCCAAAAACCAAGACTCATAGGACGCTCCTTCCTCAGAACCGCTCCGGTTTCAGCAAAGCGATCAACACAGTAAATGCGTGGCCCAGAGCGTACCGCGGGCGTCCCGCCCGCCTTCGTCCTCGCGCCCTGCCGGCCTGCCACGGGCGGGCGGGACGCCCGCGGTACATTTGCTGACATGCACCCCCAGGCCACAGATCACGTAAACAGTGCTCATCGTCTTCTCCTACAGTCTTTCCGGGCCAGCGATGGCTGCGATGGTAATGGCGAAGAGTGCCAGGGCAATGACGACGAAGAGCAAGTTAATGGGCACCTCCTCCAACCCAACCCTTCTTTATTATACGCAGCCCAAGGTCAGGATGTCGTCAAACCGAAGGCTTACGGCGTTAAAAAAGTATTAAGGATAACGAAGAATTTGAGCGCCCAAACGGTTACCCGCTTGGGCTTGACAATAAATTAACAACACAAGCGCCAAGTGTAACAGCATCCTGATGCCCAAAGCAGTTAACTGTGTGCAGGAGGAGTCTAAAATGCAGCTTAGAACATTGAGAGCATCGTTGGCCCGAGCCTGGCAGTTGATTGCTCCGCGCGCAGGCCAGTCCCTGCGAGTCCGCCGCTCCAACCCGGACGCGAATCTGGCGGCACACCTGCGCCGGCACTTGGATGCCTATGCGGACCTGCAAATGTACCTCAAGATGGGGGCGCCAATAGACAAATTGCCCGAGACCAGGCAGTTGGTGTCGGATGCGGAGGAGCTTGAAGCCCAGTTAGCTTTGCTGCCGCAGTACCCGCCTTTGGTAATGGCCCGTGAAGCCCTCCGCGGCCATTGGCGGGACCTCTGGACGAACGGCGGGGTCAGCGAGACGGAATACCGCGCCAGGCTGAAGGCTGCCCTCCTTTTCATAGAAGACTACAGGGCCGAAGGTGCGGCCGAAGAAATGGCCGCCGGAGGCGAGCTGAGAACAGCGTTCGGGCACTGGTAGTGGGCAGCTATTTTCCCTGGATGGCTTCTGCCACGGTCTTGGCCAGCAAGGCGGCGCCGGCCACATTGGGGTGAATCTTGTCGGGGAACATCTCAGGGTGATTGCTCAGGGCCGTGTGCAGATCAATCACGGGCAGGTTCTTGGCTTTGGCTGCCTGTTGGACGGCGGGAATGACGCCCTCGGTGATGCCTTTCTCGTTGATGCCCCACTGCGTGGCGTAGGCAGGCGCGGGCAGGCATAAGAAAATCTTCGGCTTGCTTGGCAGCGCCGCAAAGTGGTCCAGCATGGCTTCCAGGTCCGCGACGAATTCGTCCTTGTGTTTCCAGTTCTGAGGTTTGGTGTCGTTGGTGCCCAGCTTGATGACCACAATGTTCGGCTGGTAGTCCGTAGCGGCCTTGAAGGCCCCTTGCTTCCAATATGGATTATCGCCCTTCTTCAGCAGCGTTGTGCCGCTGACGCCGAAGTTGCGCGTTTCGTATTTCTCTCCGAGCAGTTTGCCCAGCACGGCGGGGTAGTTGTTGACCTCGCGGTTTTCCACGCCCGCGCCGAAGGTGATGCTGTCGCCGATACACGCCACGCGCAGTTTGCCTTCTTCGCCGGCGTGGCAGAACGCGAGCAGGAACACAAAAACGGGCAGTACCGGCAACACGGACAAACGTTTCTTCATGGCTTCTCTCCAGGGTGTGAATGCGCCGGGCCTCAGGTTCATCCCCGCGCGCGCTCCAACGGCGCCGCGTTCCGCGCCGGTACACTTTCAGGTGTTGCGCTCGTTGCCTCGGGCAGTATGGCCGCGAGTTTGTGGTCCAATTGCCGCTGTTCGTCCGCCAGGAGAACGTGCGCCTGCAACACTTGCTCCTCCAACCTGGCGCATTGCTTCTCCAGTGCGGCGAGGCGTTGCTCCAGGCTCTCGACTTTTCCGCCTGCGGCAGCTCCCGTTTTGGAGGCTTTGTGGCGGTAATCGAGCCACATTGCGAATACACCGGCGCCGATAACGCCGATTACAATAACGCCCATAAGAACGAAGAAACCCATCAATGGGATGTTCATAAGACCTTCCCCCCGAGCCGACCGGCTACCTTGTCCGCACAGGCGTGCCAACTTCCGCAGCCTCATCCGGGCCACCAGTGTACCATGCCTGGTGAGTCTGTAAACGCCGCTACACCGGTAAGACTTTCAGAAAACCGCGCTCAGCGTAGCTGATGATTCTGCGATCCCTGGTCGCCAGCGTGGCGCCAAGGACTCGCGCCGTGGCGATGATGATGCGGTCGGCGGGGTCGCCGTGAAGGTGGCCGGGCAGTCGGTTGCTCTCAATGGCGATCTCGGGGGTAAGTGGGATGAGAGAAAGATGGGGCTTGGCGAGGGCTTCTTGAACATACTTCAAACTGTCCATGCCCAGAACCAGACGCCCCTTCTTCACCAGCATGCCGACTTCCCAGACGGATATGGCCGAAACGCCCAAGCCGCTCTCGACCGCTGCCGAGTCAATGCTTGCAGCCGCCTGTTTGATTCTTGGGTCCCGGTCGAAGAACCAAACCCAAACGTGGGTGTCGAGGATCAGCATCCCTACTTCTCCGCCTCCCATTCCACGTCAATCGGGCTGATGATGTCTCCGCAATAGGTGACGGAGCCTTTCATGCACCCATAGAGGGAGCGGGGTTTCTTCTTCGTAGCCGGCACCAGCTTCGCGACAGGCTTCCCATGCTTGGTGATGACCACTTCTTCGCCCGTATCCCGAACGGTATCCATTAACTTCAAGCACTTCGTCTTGAACTCGCCGGCGGCAACAATCATAACGCTTCCTCCAAAATGACCATAGTCATATTATCACAAACGCCCGGCCGCCGCAAACTTTGAACCTTTCTCTTCTATCCGCCTTCACCCGCGGTTTCAAGAGGTCCCTCGGAGGAGCACGGCGTGGCCACGCCCTGGCGGCTGCGTTCCCGCTCGCGCGCCAGGAACTCGGTGCTGACGCCGCTGCTGATCACGCTCCACGGGAGGATTTCGGTGGGTTCTCTTCCGCGCAGGCCATGCCAATCGGGATCCACGCCGCATTCCTTGAAGGCGGCCAGCCACACGTCCAGTTTGAGGTGTTCTTCCCAGCCGTCGAAGCGCGCGCCGTTGCGCCAGGCGGTTTCAATGACCGGGCCCAGGCGCCTGTCGCCCCGGGCGAGCACGCATTCGAGGTAGCTGGTGTCGGGGTTGTGGAACTTGAGCGTGACGGCTTTGACGCGCGTGCTGGAGCGGACAATGTGCTGGCGGCGCCGCCATTCCTCGCGCGGCGGCAGCGCTTCCCATTGAAACGGCGTATGCGCCTTGGCGACGAAATTGGAGACGCTGGCCGCGACCTTGGCCGGCCCCTTGCCGAGCTTCGTGCGCTCCAAAGCGATGCGGCCGCTCAGTTGGCCGATGGCGCGCAAGTCGTCGTCAGTCTCGCCGGGGAGGCCAAGCATGAAGTAAAGCTTGACGTGGTCGAAGCCGTGCAGGTAAGCCTGGCGGCACCCTTCCAGAAGATGTTCGTCCTTCACGGGCTTGTTGATGATGTTGCGCAGCCGCTCGCTGCCGGCCTCGGGCGCAACGGTCAGCCCGCTCTTGCGCGTGCGGCTCATTTCCTCCGGCAGCGCGGCCAGCGCGGCGCCGACGCGCAGGCTGGGCAGCGACACGCTGACGCCCTGGGCCGCGAAGCAGTCGTTCAGCTTCCGCGCCAGTTCCGTGATGCCGGCGTAGTCGCTCGAAGACAGCGACAGCAGTCCGATCTCGTCGTAGCCGGTGCGCGCGCAGCCTTCCTGAGCCAGGCGCAGGACCTCCGCCTGGGAGCGCTGCCGCCGCGGCCGGGTGATCATGCCGGCCTGGCAGAAGCGGCAGCCATTGATGCAGCCGCGCATGATCTCCACAGTGAACCGCTCGTGGACCGTTTCCACCAAAGGCACGATGGGGGCAACGGGAAACGGCGCGGTCTCCAGGCTGGCCACCGCGCGCCGCCGCACGGGCAGCGGCAGTCCGTCCCGCAAGCGTGTCACCCCGGAGATTGTAGCGCAGGCATCTTGCCTGCCCGTAGCGCTTCCATAATCGAAACGGTAGAACCGCGGCACGTAGACGCCTGGAACTTCGCGGGCCAGGCGGCAGAGGATCGTCTCGCGGTCGAGACCTTCCGCTTTGAGTTGCGTGAGCTTGTCCGTAACCTCGACAGCCAGCTCCTCGCCGTCTCCGATACAGAAAGCGTCAATGAAATCCGCCAGCGGTTCCGGATTCAGGGTTACCGATACGCCGCCGCCAATAATTAAAGGCTCCTTTTCTTTTCTTTCTCCGGCGAAGAGCGTAATTCCCGCCATGCTTAACATCTTCAAAATGCCGGGGTAATCATTTTCAAAGGGGATGGAGAAGGCGATGATATCGAATTCCGTGAGGGCCTTCTGTGACTCTAGACTGAACAGAGGGATTGATCCAGAAGCAAACGCCGCTTCGTCCTCAGGGTCAGGAAGAAAAACTCTTTCACACAGAAACGATTTTTCACGATTTATTAAAGAATAGACGGTTTGGAATCCAAGGTTGGGCATTCCCGTGCGATAGTAATTCGGGTAGGCAAGGCAAACTTTGAGGAGTTCTCCCCAGATCTTCTTCTGATATCCTTCTTCATCGGCTAAGACATCATTATATTTTTTTTTGAGTTTCCAGGACATAAAATCCAAAATCCTAATTTCTAAATCCTAAACAAATTCGAATATCGAAATTCTAAACGAGTTGGTCATTCGGATTCTGATATTGTTTAGATTTCGGATTTAGAATTTCGTATTTGCTCCTCACTTAGTGGCAGAGCGAATTAAATTCTTTAGGATTTTGCATTTACTGCTTGAAATTTTCTCCTCTAATCTGCCTGTCTTCTTAAAAATGTAGGTATCTCCAGATCGAGATGGTCCACATCATCCACCATTCCCATCTTCACCACATTGACATTCTCGATGGGCTTTTCATGCCTTATATAGGCGGGCATAGAGAGATCCTCCCTCTTGTGGGCGCCCATGCGTGATACATTTTTCATGAGTTGGTCCTGCTTCTGCGGCAAGTTAAAACCGGTGGCTATGACCGTGATGCGTATTTCGTCTCCCATGTCTTCATCCACTACGGTGCCGAAGATGATATTCGCGTCCTCATGGGCTTCCGACTGGATGAGAGAGGATGCTTCGTTTATTTCAAAAAGGGTCATATTAGGACCGCCCGTGATATTCAGTAGGATACCATGTGCGCCTTGGATGGTATTGTCTTCGAGGAGTGGAGAAGATATCGCCCTCTGCGCAGCTTCCACGGCTCTGCAATCACCGCTGGCGACTCCAGTTCCCATCAGTGCCATCCCCATCTCCGACATTATACTTCTGACGTCTGCGAAATCGAGGTTAATCAGACCGGGCACCATAATCAAATCGGAGATTCCCTTTACCGCATGATAAAGGATATCATCCGCCTTCTTGAACGCCTCCAGAAGCGAAAGGGTTTTCCCCCCCAGACTGAGGAGTCTTTGGTTGGGAACGACGATAAGGGTATCCACGATCTTCCTCAGCTCTTCAATGCCTTCTTCCGCCTGCTGATTCCTTTTCTTTCCTTCGAAGAGGAACGGCTTTGTGACGACGGCAACGGTCAGAATTTCCATTTCTTTGGAAATTTCCGCCACGATGGGTGCGCCGCCGGTGCCAGTGCCGCCGCCGAGGCCGGCGGTGATGAACACCATGTCCGCACCTTCGACGGAGTT
>JBEKKG010000191.1:0-10202 GCA_050010835.1 Planctomycetota bacterium | reverse complement strand
CTGCCCCGCCTCGTCAAGTGCCAGCGGCGGCAGCGTAGCCGGCGACGGGGTCACGGACGAGATAGACCCGCTGGCTATCCTCTCATAGGTGTAGAATGTGCCAGGCAGCAGTGCGGGAGTGAAGGCGGGACTGACTGTCAGGGTCTTATTACTAGCTATCGAGATCACGCCGGCGCTCTGGCCGGTGGCAGCATGGATCATGTCCCCGAGGCGGAGATTGGTGGCGAAAATCGAGTTGTTTGTGCCTGTTACCGTTCTGCCCGAAGGGTCGGTGCCGATTACGTCCAGGTTATTGTTTGCGTCTGTTCCGCTCCTCTCAAAGCTGTACGGGCTCATCGTGACCGCAGACCCAAACGCCGCGTTCAGGTAGAGGGTATTGTTATCACCAATCCCCGCTACTGCCGCCACCTGCACCAGATCATAAGGGGGGGCGTGGATGGTGTCCCCAGCCTGGATCTCGCTGGAGAAAACCGAGCCCGCGCCGAGCACGGTCGCCGCGCTGGAAATCGTCGTTCCCGGGTTAGTGAGTTCAAATGTGTAACGGGTACCACTGGGAATGTCCGGCGCAAAGCCCGGCGCTACGACAGTCAGGTCGGTGTCGTCCGCTATGGCTTGAACCACGAAATTCTGGCCGGCGGCATGGATCGTGATGGTGTAGCCCGCCAGCAACGCAGGCTGCAGTTCAGTGTTGAAGAATGTGTTCACGCCGGTTACCGCAGTGCCGCCAGTGCTCGAAATGGTTCCCCCTTTGATGTATAGGGTGCCGGGCGGCAGGTTCGGCGCAAAGCCCGGTGGTGAGACATTCATGTGGAGGTCGTCCGTTATCACCGCCACCGGGAGGCTTTGCCCGGCGGCATAAATGACGTCGCCAACCTTGAGTTGAGTGGTGAACCGCGTGTTCAGGCCTGTTACAGTGGTGCCGCCGGCGCTCGAAACAGTCCCCGCCAGCCCCCCGCCTTGCCTTTCGTAGCTGAAACTGGTGGCAGCCAGCGTCGGATAGAACGGCACCGGCACGACCGTGCTGCCCAGCAAGTAGCCCGTGACCGCGGTGAAATCGCTGGTGATCGAAGCCACCGTGCGGGTCTGAGTGTGGGGGAGGCCGGCGGGCACGTGCACAAGGTCGCCCACCAGGAGCTGTGTAGTGAACTGCGTGCCAGTCCCCACAATGACAGGCGAGGCATAAGTCGGGAAGGGATTTTTGTTCGTGGCCCATTGCCCGGAGTACGGCCCGGAATTCTCGTTCACGACCAGCGTGCCTGCGCCAGTGAACCACGGCGGATCGTTCGCCGGCTTCACCTGGATGGAAAGCTTCGCGGACACGGACGGGACAGCAGTGACCGTGAAATTTGCGGGCAAAGCCAGGTCCGCTCCGAATGGCGCAGCGAGCGTCAGATGGGTGTTGTCAGCGACCGACTGCACTGTTGCCGTGTACCCATCGGCCGCGAGGATGTATCCGGGCTGCAACAAGGGGGGCACCTCAGTGGTGAAAAGCGTGCCAGTGCCGATCACCATGGTGCCGCCGGACGTAATAGTCCCCGTGCCGGTTGCCGCCGGCCCAACCAGTTTGGTCGGCGGGCTGCTGGGCGTGTCCCCCAAGTCATTCGTGCTGATCACCAGTTGGTCGGGCTGAGTAAACTTGAAACCCACGCCCGGCGCCGGCTGGATGTCCGTTCCAAACGGCGCGGAAAGGACCAGATGGGTGTCGTCTGTGACCGACTGAACCATCTGCGCCTGCCCGCCGGCCATGATGACGTACCCGGCCTGGAGCTCAGTCGTGAACTTCGAACCACCATGGCCAGTCACCGCGGTGCCGACGGACGTAATGGTCCCTGTGCCGTTACTCGGGCCCACATCGTAGTTAAAGTCGTTGTAGTTCGGCGCCGGCTGGTACGTCAGCCCGTCGAGCGCCGTATTGATGTCGGAGAGCGCGCCGCGAATCCACATTGATGGGCTGTTATTGGCTCCCCCCAGGAATTTGATGTTCTTAAAGCCCTGCCGGAGCCTGAGTGCGCCATGGGACACGCTGAGCTGCACGCTGTTGAACTCGCCTACGGAGTCGTCTGAGAGGACTATGGGGTTAGAGGTTAAGTTGGAGAAGACCAGGGCCTGGTTCTCGGTCGTGACGGGGCTAGGCGGCAAGGCGAACGTGGCTGCATCGTTGACCAACAGCGGGTTGAACACAATTACCTTTGAATCGGTCAGGCCCAGGAGCGGGTTGCCGCCGTTCGGGCCGCTATAGCCCTGGTCGTTCACATCAATGCGCAGGAGGACTGGCGAGTACGTCGCAATTGTCCCCAAGCCGGCGCGCTTGAACTGGAAGGGCGCAATCCCCAGCGGTGTAGTAAAGGGCGCGGCGGTATTCAGACTGGTATCACTTTGAATCGAGGCCACAACCTGGGTCTGGAGCGGGCTGCCCGCCAAGAGCGTGTCGCCGACTTTGAGCTGGCTGAAACCCGTTCCAGTCACAACATTATTATTGATGGCGGAAATAGTGTATACACCGGCTCTCTGGAAGGAGTATGCGGTCCCCGGCGGCAGCGCCAGGTTTGCCGGGTTGAAGGGCGTAGTCACGTTGAACGTAGTACTGTTGGCGATCGAAGCCACGGTCTGAGGCTGATTCGCCGGGTGGAGGATGTCCCCGGCCTTCAACATAGTCAGGAACGCCGTGCCCGACCCGCTCACTGTGGCCCCGGAACTCATAATCGTGGGCACTCCCGTCGGCAGGAACGTGAAGTTGGCAGGCGGCGGCGCGCCGTAGGGCGCTGTCGGCGCGGAGAAGGGCACTGTCGTAGTCAAGGTGGTGTCATCTATGATGGTCTGGATTTGTCTCGTCTGCCCGTTTATGAAGATTCGTTCTCCCGCACCCAACTGGGCAGTGAAAGACGTCCCGTTGCCAACCACAGTGCTCCAACTCGTGGAAATCTGGCCTGCGCCGAACTTCCGCACACTGTAGGAGGTGCCAACGGGAAGGTTCGTGTTTGCCCCCGCTGGGGTGGTAAACGAGGATGCGAGAGTCAGTGAGACGTCGCTCTGTATGACGGTAACCTGCCTGACCTGCGGGACCAGCCACCCGCCAGGAGGGAGCGCGACGATATAATCCCCCACAGCAACCGGGGAGACTGGGTCTGTCTTGAACTTGGTGCCGGCACCGGTTACCGCTGCGCCGACGGTGAAGATGGTCCCACCGCCGGTATATGTATACCACCAGAGGGTATTGTTGAGCGCCGGGGTGATGACCTTGAAAGCCACACCCGCCACGTCCACCGGGAATGGCGCAGAGAGCGTCAGATGGGTGTCGTCTGTGACCGACTGAACTACCGCCGTCTGGCCACCAGCCTCCTGGATGATGTATCCGGGGAACAACTGAGTGGTAAAGGAGGTGGTCCCCGCCGCACCTGTCACCGCTGTGCCCACTGATGTAATGGTGCCCAAGCCGAGGTTCGTCGTCGTGGCGACCAACGCCGTGTCGCTGATAACCTTGGTCACAGGCGTGGTTGGGCCGTTAACAAGGTCGGCAGTAATGGTGAGGGGCAGGTATGCTGGGGCCGCAAGCAGAGCTGACAGGTTGTTAGGGCTGTTAGGGCTGTTAAACACGGTGTTCGTGCCGGTCACCAGGACCCCTGCTGCAACCGTGCCCGTGCCGGCCGTGGGGATGGTCTGTACTATGTATGTGTTCCGTTCGAATGTATAAGTGGCGCCGGAAAGGTTCGGGCTGAAGGCCGCCGTGGTGGTCAGGCTGGTGCTGCCGGGTTTGGGCGCAATAGTTGCAATCGTCTGGCTCTGGCCGTTGGCATGGATGATGTCGCCCACCTGCAATTCGTCGAACGTTGTGTTCAAGGTTGTTACATTAGTGCCGGCGCTCGAAATGGTCCCCGTCCCCCCGCCCCCTTGCCTTTCGTAGCTGAAGTAAGTGCCCGGAGGCAGCGGCGGACTGAAGGCCGTCGCGGTGGTCAGAGTTGTATTGCTGGTGGGCGTGGCTGCCACGGTTTGAGCCGCCGTGGAGGCCTGAATGATGTCCCCTGGCTGCAACTGGGTCACGAAATCCGTGTTGGTTCCAACCGCGGTCACCTGAGTCCCGATGGTGCCCGTCCCAACTCTTTCAAAGGTGAAGGACAGCCCCGAGAATGCCGTGAAGGCCAGGTCCAGAGTGAGGCTGGTGTTGCTGGCAGGGTGGGGGTTGTCCACCACCGTATGCGTATCGGTGCCATTGACAACATTGCCGCCCGCATGAATTAGATCGTTTTGATTAAGCTCCGTGGTAAAGAGCGTCAACGTGCCGGTCAAGGCCTTGGTCACACCGTCGCTGGTGACTGTTCCCGTGCCATCGCGCTCGAAGTGGAACGGCGTGTTCACTGGAAGCGGAGGATCGAAGGGTATGCTGACTTGCAGCGTGCGGTCATCAATAATACTGGTGACCCGGCGCCGTTGCCCGGCGGCTATCAGCGTGTCGTTGACTTTGAGCTCCGTGGTGAACTTCGTACTCGCTCCGTCTCCGGCCACGTAGGGCAGGTTATTGTCTGTATTGTATGGCGTCGTGAACGTCATCCCGTTGAAGGCCGCGTTTACGTTGGCCAGGTTGCCGGTGAACGTCATGTTTGAAGTGCCGCTGCCTCCCGACTGGAACGACAAATTGCTGGTTGTGGACAGGTTGATCGTGCCGTTGGTCCCCGTCAGCGTCACAAGTATGGGGTTGCCGGCGGAGTCGTCTTTGATCGAGGGGTTGTTGCCCAGCAATGCGGACAGGGTAACAGCGTGGCCGTCCGGCGCCGTTTGCGTGAAGGGAATCGTGATGTGGGGCGGCTGGTTGACCTGAATGATGTTGAGCGTGGTGGTGGCCACATCCGACCAGTTGTTCCACTGGTCACCGATCATGCCGGGCCACGTGGGATTGAGTTGGTATGGGGCCAGGGGATCCACCCCCTCGTCGTAGCTGTCCCACACAATGAAGTCAATGAGCCGAGGGGTCAGGTCGGGGGGCGTGGCGGTATTGTTGTATTTGACTGTCCGCAACACCTTCTCGAAGTCCGCTAGGGGAGCACCACTCAGCAGCGTGTTGACACTGCTTCCGTCGTTGTTGGAGTTTAAGGCGTCTATCTCCAACCCAATGACCGGAGAAGGAAGCTTATGGACGTGGAGACTGGTGCCGGAAACATCAGCAGTCAAGGACTCCGCCGTTTGATCCGTGGGGTTGACAATCGTAATTATAACCGTCTGCACGATGGGGGAGCCCATGTGGCTGAGCCGCAGGTGCATTGGATCCACAATAGGCTGCGGGCCCAAGCCCTCAGTCCAAGAGGTCGTATAGTTCATGGGCGTGTAGCCTGCCGTGGGGCCTCCAAGACTCAGGCGCGGCCGCGCTTTACCGGTCGTCAAATCCGTAGGCAACGGCAGCACGATACTTGGATCGTAGCTGGCATCCAGAGGCAACAGAAACCCGCCAAATCCTGTCGAATCTATGTTGTGCAACTGCTTCTTCACATAAGTGAAGGGCGTAAGCGCCGGAAGTTCAGGAGACAATGGCGGGTTAACTTGGAGGGTCCAATGGTCAAAGATATGCGTGATCGTCCTGTCGGCTTGGCAAGCGTTTCGTTGAAAGAAGGAGTTCACGTGGCCAACGATGGTGTCACCCACGTCCAGGTCGCTAAGGAACAGCGTGTTGCCGCCTGGGTTGGGATTTTTGAGGTCCGCCACGACGCATTGCTCCATTCCACCACTGGTAATCAAGCCAGGCTGCGGCCCGCCGGCCCCACACGGAACTAAGGGGGGGTATATAGTATAAGTTCCGGGCGCGAGCACGTCCCCGGTAGAATCCACTAGGAGTATAAGTGTGTCATTGACCACCTTCCCCACTGTAGCCCAACCCATAGACCCCATCGGAGGAGGATTAGGACTGACCGAAAAAATGCAGTCTCCGGGCGACACTTGGGCCGTAAAGGCGCTGCCGGTCCCCGTCAACTGCAGGCCCGTCACAACATCTGTTCCAAGACCATTCCTGGACCAAGTGTAGGAGTCTCCGCCGGCGTTGGTAACCAGAGGGGTCACAGTCACCATCTTGGAGGGGGTCAGAATAGCCCCGATTATGGCAAAGTTGCCATTAGCGTTGTCCGTAATCGTGTCTCCTACCTGCGGCTGGGTATACGGCAGGAGGTTAACGTTGCCCGCGCCTCCGAAATCCGTGAACTTACCAAAGGTGTCCTTGGAGCCATTGAGCACCGTGCCCGTGAACGAGCTTACGGTGCCGTAGCCTGTCCCCAGACGCCCGACTCCCGCATCTGTGCTGGAGAAATCGCCTACCGTATACAGCGTCGCTTTGGGGCCGACTCGGCGGGGCGTGACCGTCCCATTCGGTCCCCCGTTATTCTGGGGCGTCGCGGGCAGCTTGCCGGCTATGTCCGGGACCTGGAAGACGGCCAGACCGCGTGCATGGTCGTCCCCGCTGCCGCCAAAAGTGGTGTAGCCGCCGATATCGGGGGCCACCGCGCCAAGCTGCTGATTTTGGCCCTTCGTGACGCCGCCGTGGAAATCAGGGGCCACTGCGCCTGTCTCGCGGAAGCACAGCACAAAGGCGTCATAGCCGCCCAGCGTGGTCAGGTAATCCTTGGGTTCGTACGGAGGCGCCTCGTGAGTGACTGGTATGTCCAGGTAGCCGTTATTGTCAATGCTCCGTGCATCGGTGCTGTTGAAATGGCCTGCCACGTAAATACTGGTGGTGCTCGCCGCCGTGAAAGCCGTGATGGCATAAGCCGCGTCGTCGCCGCTGCCGCCAAACGTCCGCACGCCCATGCGCACGTTCAGGGTGTCCGGATCGAACGTAGCCTGCCCCCCCTGTGGCGTAAGGGACATGACAAAGGCGTCGCTCCCGCCGTGGGTAGCATAGGAGGGCAACTGGATTCCTTGAGGAAGCGGCTGGGTGCCCCCAATCCTGGCGTCGGTGCTCCTGAATTCACCCGCAACGAATATCTGGGTGGCGGTTGCGCAAATCGCCCAGCCCACGTCCCGGTCCGAGCCGCCGAACGTCTGCACCCCGTTGCAGTTGAAGACTATGTTATTGGCTGCCTTGTATGGGTTGAAACTGGTATTCGGAAGACCGGTCTTCTTGTCTATGTCCAGCACAAAGCAATCGCTGGTGCCGTTTTCTGCGGAAGCAAAGATGCTGAGATTATTGGGGTACGCGGGCCCTTTGCCCCCAAACCCGGCGTCCTGGCTTGAGAACTCGCCCGTGACATACAGGTCACCCCCGGACACGCACATCCCGTGCGCGAGGTCATCCCCGGTGCCGCCGAAGGTCTGGACTCCGTTGTTGGCGAAGGTCTGGATGGCAAGGCCGCTGGTTGGATTCATAGCCATCACGAAGCAGTCGAAGCCGCCCGCCGTGGAGATCGTCGCCCCGGTGCCGCCGAGTTTGGCGTCGCCGCTCTTGAAATAGCCGCAAACGTAGACCGCAAGCGGAGTGAAGGCGGGCGCGGGCGCATCCACCGCTATCCCCGTGCCCACATCCGTATCGGAGCCCCCAAACGTCTGCACGCCCCCGACGCCGAAAATTACAACCGGCGCCCCGGTGCCGGCATCCAGCGCCAACACGAACGCATCCGCACTGCCGCCGGTGCTGGCCTGCGTGCCTGTGTTGCCGTTAAAGCCTGCGTTTTGGCTGGAGAACGAGCCGGTCACGTAAACCGTGGTAGGCGAGAGCGCGATGGCCAGGCCCTGGTCATCCCCGCTGCCGCCAAAAGTAGTCGTCCACCCATAAGAGCCATCGCTCTTGAAGCACGTCACGAAGACGTTATGCGTTCCGAGCGCGGTCCTCTGGTCAGCCTGGCCGGAAGGGTTGAAATTCCTCGTCCCCGAAAAACTCCCCGTCACGTACACGTAACCGTATCGCGGCGTCCCATAAGTAAAGCTGTCCACAGCCACCGCCGTGGCATTGCCTTGGATCACGGGTGGATCGGCCGTAGCGCCGGCGCTCCACGACCTCCCAGCGGGCAGCAGCACCGCCAGCATGACGAGCGGCAGAGTGTACCGGAAGAGGCGGCCCCGCGGGCCGCCAGCACCCGCACCGGCCTTCATTCTGCCAGCGGCGAAAGTGTTGACCGGCTGTGATTTCTCATGCAGACTCACCAACATGGCAGTGTCCTCCGCAAAACAAAAAGGTGTGGTTGAGCCACGGCCCACTATTCTTAGTGTATCCAGGGCCTTTTTGGAATACAACTTTTCTTTGAAAAATTCTGTGACTCTCACGAGACATCCCCAAAGCGCCGAACGCGGCGCGGTGTACGCTTTGCAGTGCGGCGTCTTGGCGCCGCTTTGAAAGCAGCCCAGATGCAATCGGGGCCGCACTCCAAAGATTTCCTTGGTTTTCTCCTTGACAACGATGCACCCCACATACATAGTATTATAGTGCGTTCATTGGGCCAAGGGATGGTCCGGCACGATTTTGGATTTTAGATTTTGGTAACCGTTCAGTCCTGCCTTGGCCTTCCCCGCGTCTGCGGGCCAGAGGATGGGGAGGATGGGAAAGGTGGGCAAAAGATGATGATGACTCCTCCCTTCGGTCCCATCTTTCCCATTCTTCCCATTCACTCGCATTGTGGACGGGGATGGCCCGGGAAGGCTGAACGGTTGCCAGTTTTCAATTCTGCTGTGGCGCTCGTCCTCTTGCTGGTGTGCGCCGCTCCCGCCGCGGAGAGCAGGTGGTCCCCCGAGGACTTTGTGATTGTCTCCGGCGCTGCTTCACCGCGCGTGGCTTTCGCTTTGCAGCGCACGGACGCCGGCCTGCAATTGGCGATCACGGCTGCCTCCCTTGCGGCGGATGGCCTGGACACTTCGATTTCCGTGGGCCTGGCTGCCGAAAAGAAAATCGTCCTGACGAACAAAGATGCGCAATCCGGTGTTATGAACGGTTGCGCGCAGTATGAGTTCAGCGTGCCTGCCGCCGCGCTGGCCGCGCAAGACGCCGGCTGGGAGCTCTTCCGCATGGCCTTCGCCGTCTCTTGGAGCGGCGGAGCGCTCGGGCAGGACCGCCAGCGCGAACGCTTCAGGCATCGGGACTGCGCTGCGCCCCACACGGGTCTCTCGCCTTCTGAAGCCGATTGGCTCCCGCTCAATCTCGTGGAACACGCTCTGGCCGTGGCCGACCGCAAGAACCGCATCCAGATCGCCTTTGAACAACCCCAGGACGGCAAGGCCACGCTGGTCGTCGCTGACGAGCAGGGCAACCGCTTGCGCAACCTCGCTGCCGGGCAGCCGTTCGCCAAAGGCGCGCAGAAGCTGGAATGGGACGGGCTGGACGAGCGCGGCAACGTGGTCAAACCCGGTGCGTACCGCTGGCGCGCCGTCCACCATCCCGGCATCAAGCCGCAGTACCTCATGAGCTACGGCAATGGCGACAATGAGGAAAAGGACCTCGGCGGCTGGGGGCCGAACCACGTGATCCTCGTCGCCGCAGCGGCAGGCCCGGAATGGACTTTCTTCGCCGCGCCCTTCACCGAAGGCGGCGACGCCATCATCGCCGTGAACCAGCAGGGCGTTAAGCAGAAGGGCTATAACCCGCCGATGGGCACGGGGCTGGCCAAGGTCGCCCTCGCCATTGAAGGAGAAGTGCTCTACGTCGCCAACGACGGCCTGGCCTGGGGCCAGCACCTCGACACCTCTAAGCCCGGCGCCAAGACCGAGCAGAAGATCGCACTCAGCCGCTTCGATGTCAAGACCGGCAACTTGCTCGAGTTCAAAGGCAAAGGCCGCTTCATCACGCTGTTCTCAGTCGAGGTCGGCCCCGGCGCCGCGGACAAGGAAGTCAACCGCCCCAGTCTGGAAGGTCTGGCGGCGCTGCACGGCAAGCTGTACCTCGCCAACCGCCGCACCCAGTCGGTGTGGGTGCTGGACCCGAACACGGGCGTAAAAATTGACGAAATAAAGTTGGACTCCCCAGGTCCTCTGGCCGCCACTGCAACCGCGCTTCTCGCCGTTTCAGACACGCACGTCGTCAAGGTCGCCCCGGCCTCGCACGAGGTCAAGACCGTCGTCAGCAAAGCCGCGGCCTCCCCGCGCGGCTTGGCGGTTGACGCTGCAGGCAATCTCTACGTCAGCGACGGGGCCACGCACACTGTCAAGGTCTTTGACCCGGGCGGCAAGCCCGTGCGGGAGCTCGGCAAGCCGGGGGGCGAATACAAAGGCAGTTACGACCCTGAGCGCATGGTGAATCCCGC
>JBEKKG010000190.1:0-10206 GCA_050010835.1 Planctomycetota bacterium | reverse complement strand
CTTCCGGGCCGTTCTTCGGGGTTTACATCGGCTACTTGGCCCCTGCGGAGTGGCTGTTCGGGACGACGCTGGGCAAATACACCATGGGCTTGAGCGTGGTTTCGGATTCCGGCCAGCGTCCTTCTCTCTGGGCGGTGCTGGTGCGCAATCTGGTCGGCTTCTACGAACGGTTGCCCTTGACCTTCGTCATCGCGGTGCCGATGATCCTGCTCGGCCCGCGCCGGCAGCGGGTTGGGGACCTCCTCGCGCGCACTTTCGTGGTGCAGAAAGAGGCGCTGGAGGGTTTCAAGAAGCAGCGCGCGCGGGCGCGGCCCAGTGACGACCAATTGCCTGCAGGAGAGCTGCTGCCTCCAGTGGAGATGAAGTTCTGGGGCATCACCAAGCGCAAGCAGAAGAATGGGGACGAGAAGCCGCCAGACGAGAAGTGAGAAGCCGACCCGTGCGCCTTGTCCTCGCCTCCGCTTCGCCTCAGCGCCAGCAGATTCTGGCCAAGGCCGGCTACGTCTTCGAGGTGGTTGATCCCGGGGAGGTTGAGGACGCCGTCGCGTCCGCCGGCAGGCCCGAGGAACTGGCTGCGGCCAAGGCCTGCGCCAAAGCCAGGCATGTGGCCGCGGCCCTCCTGGCGCCGTATCCTGCCGTGGTCGTGGCTGCCGACACCCTCGTGGTCCTGGGCAGCGAGATCATTGGCAAGCCGCGGGACCGCGCTGACGCCGTAGGAATCCTGACCCGTCTTTCCGGCACGCGCCAGCGCGTGATCTCAGGCTTGTGTTTGTGGCCGGTGACGCTACAGTCGCGCCCAGCGGGGACAGAGAGCCAATTTCCAAACAGCCGGAAATTGGTGTCAGTTCCCGCTGGGCCGCGGCCCAAGTGCGGCGTGGCCACTACCTGGGTGCAAATGCGGCGGATGAGCGCCGCACAGATTCAAGCTTACGTGGCCAGCGGCGCATCCGATGGCAAGGCCGGCGCATACGCCATCCAGGAAGGCGGAGACCGTTTCGTGGAGGCCCTGGAAGGCAGCTTCTTGAACGTGGTGGGTTTTCCGCTGGAGTTGTTCGAGGCCTGGCTGCCCGATTTTGGATTTTAGTAACTGTTCAGTCCCACTCCGGCCTTCCCCGCGCCCGCAGGACAGAGAATGGGAAGCATGGGAAGTATGGGAAAGATGGGAAGAAGATGATGATGATGAGTCCTCCCATCCTTCCCATTCTTCCCATTCACTCCCCTTGTGGACGGAGATGACCGGAGTGGGGTTGAACGGTTACGATTTTGGATTGGTGCAGGATGGAGGCGAAAATGATGCGCAGCTTGCTCCCGAGCTTATGCGTTCTAATCCTTGCGTTCTTGGCCACAGCGGCCATTCAGGGCGGCGAAGCCCCGCGGGCGGAGGGCGTCGAGGGGCGCTGGGCCTTTCAGCCGCCCAAGGACGAGTTCAGCCCCGAGGCCCTGCTGGACCTGCGTTTCCTCAATGAGAAGGAGGCCGGTGAGAGCGGGTTCGTCACGCGCAACAAGGACGGCAGCAGTTTCCTGCTCGGCAACGGCAAACCGCTCCGCTTCTGGGCCGTGAACGGCGCGGCCGAACACCACCCGAATCATCCCGGGGCCGATCTGGCGCGCAATGCGCGTTTCCTGGCCAAACGCGGGATCAACCTGACGCGCTGCTTCCTTGACCTCCCCTCCGGCAAGAATCTGAACGAGATCAGCACCGGCGACCGCGACAAGTTGTGGCGTCACGTCGCAACGATGAAGAAGGAAGGCATCTATACGCTCCTGTGCCCCATTTGGATTGGCAGCTCGAAGATCAAGCCGCAACTGGGTTACCTGGACGACGGCGGCAACCACAATTGGGGACTGCTGTTCTTCGACCCCAAGCTCCAAGCCGCTTACAAGAACTGGATGAAACTGCTGCTGACCGAGAAGAACCCTTACACGGGCATCCCGTTGGCGCAGGACCCGGCCCTGGCGATCATCCAGCTTCAGAATGAGGATTCGCTGCTCTTCTACACGTCGCAAGGCATCAAGGGCGCAGCGCACAAGGAACTGCGGCGCCAGTTCGGCGACTTCGTGAAACAGAAATACGGCACGCTCGAAAAGGCGCGGGAAGCCTGGGGCAACGCCGCAGCGAGCGGCGATGCCCCGGACGACGTGGCCAATGGCGAAGCCGGCCTGGCGATTGTCTGGGAGCTGACCCAGCGCCACTACGGCGATAATTTCCAGAAGCGCATCAACGACCAGATGGAGTTCTTCTGCCGGCGCATGTACGACTTCAACAAGACGATTGCCGAATACCTGAAGAACGACTTGGGCTGCAAACACTTGACCAATGCCGGGAACTGGCGCACCGCCGACAATGTCATCCTCCTGGATGGCGAACGCTGGGCGTACACCGCCACGGACGTCATGGCGGTAAACCGCTATTACACGGGCATACACCAAGGCCCGAATGCCGGCTGGGCGATCTGCAACGGAGACAAGTTCACCGACGAATCGGTCCTCCTGCGGCCGCGCTGCCTGCCCATAAACCTGAAGCAGGTCGAGGGCTTCCCCATGCTCGTCACCGAGAGCAGTTGGGTCCCGCCGCTCGGCTACCAGTCCGAAGGCCCCTTCCTGATCGCCGCCTATCAGTCGCTGAACGGTGTCGGCGCCTACTTCTGGTTTGCGATAAACGAGGAAGCCTGGTCCGATTGGACGATCAACTCCGCCAACGGCTACATGCCGTCGCAGGGGAAATGGATCTGCAATACTCCGATGCTCATGGGCCAATGGCCCGCGGCGGCCTTGCTGTACCGCCTGGGCTATCTGAAGAAAGGCGCACCGGCCGTTTATGAGCAGCGCGCTCTGGCCGACATTTTCAGCCGCTCCATGCCCATCATCGCGGAAGACGAAGGCTACGATCCCAACCGCGACAAGGGGCTCATCCCCCGCGAATCGAACATCAAGGACGGCGTGGACCCGCTCGCCTACCTCGTCGGGCCGGTCCTGGCCAAGTACGGCGGCGACCCGGCCAAGAGCAAAGTGGCGGACCTGGCCAAGTTCATAGACCCGGCCAAAAAGACCGTCACAGCGAACACCGGCGAATTGGAGCTGAATTACGGCGCCGGCTTCTGCAAGATGGATGCGCCCCAAGCACAGGGCGCAACCGGCTTCCTGAAAAGTGCCGGGACGATTGCGCTGCGCGACATCGAGATCGCTTGCGGCAACGAATACGCCACGGTGCTGGCGGTTTCGATGGATGACGCTCCGTTGGCTACGTCCGGAAAAATCCTCATGCAAGTCGGGACGACAGAACGCTCCACGGGCTGGACAACCAAGAAGGTCCAGGTTGAAAAGCGCAACGGCGAACAGATTGTCAGCTTTGGCAAAGCCCCGTGGCAAATCGTGAACGCGGAGCTGACGATCACGCTCCGCAATCAGAAAGTCACCAAGGCGCGCGTCCTGGACGCCAACGGCATGGCGGTCAAGGACATTGACTTGCAGGCCGGCGCGGGGGGCAAGAAGTTCGCGTTTCCGCCCGACGCGCTGTACGTCGTATTGCAGTAAGTTGGCGGTCAAGGTCGCTGGGAGATTTCATGAAGAGGAAAACCCTGGTCGCCATCTTCGCGGTGCTTGGGCTGCTCGCCCTTCTGGCCATTGGTGGCGGTGCTTGGGCCTATTCACGCGGTTACTACCATTCACTCAGAGGCGGAATTGCCCAAAACGACAAAGACTTCGATAGGGCCATCTCGTACTTCAAGGTTGCTTACGGGAAGAACCCGGAAGCGTTTATGGCCGCGCATGATATTGCCTGCTGCTATGCGCTCAAGGGCGACAACGAATCCTGCTTCCGTTGGCTCAGGGTTGCCTTGAAATCCAAGTATGCCGATTACGCAAAGAAATGGGCGAAGACGGAACATGACTTTGATTCGGTACGGCAAACACCGGAATTTCAGCGGCTGATCTATGATGCGCCGGAGTAGATGCGGCGGTCCGTTACCTGGATAGCGCCAGCCACTTCACGCTGCTCACATCGGGGCTGCGGAAGTGAAAAGCCCTCAAGGCTGAGGATTCGGGGCGGCGGCAGCGGCAGCGCAGGTGACGGCTTCCCCAGCCGCAGGCACCACGGGTGCAGGAGTTGCGGATGCAACCCCTCCTGTCTGGGCCTCCAGGGCTTTGACCTTCTTCGCACGCTGCTTGGAGCGCTGGGACTGGGGCCGGTACTGTTTGATGCCGAGTTGGTAGCGCTTCGCCCGGACAAAATGGATCGAGATGCGCAGCCGCTGCGCGGCCTGGGCATCGGTCATCGCGCCCAGCACCGCGATCTCCTCGGGCGTCCAGCGAATCAAGCGGCAAGGCGGGATACCCAGTTTGACGCGCATCCGCAGCACACGATCGCAGGTGATGCCCCAACGGCGGCCCAGTTCGCAATCCGAGACTTTGCCGAGCAGCGCGAGCTCCTCGGGGGTCCACTTCCGGCGTTCGCTCTCCTTGAAAGACCGAATGCCCAGGGCCTTGCGTTTGGCGGTAACCTGGTGCTCGGGGATCATAAAGTTGCGCGCAAGTCTCCGGTCCGTGCGCTTGCCCAGCAAGGCGAGCATCTGGGGCGTGTATTTTGAGGCGGCGCTCTGCTTCCTGCCGGCGGGGACTGCCGCCGCTTCCGGACTGTTTGGGGCTTGGCCGCCTCTCCCAGCCGGACGCACATATGCTTCCCGCCACTTGCTTGGGTCCGTGGCGTATTGCGAGCTCGGAGCCGCAGTGCGGTTCTTAAGCGGTTCCAGCCATGCGCCTGGTTTTGGGACGTCCTTCGAGTCCCGAGTCATGGTGCGACCCTCGAACTTCTTGCGCCATTATTGCGTCATCGCAATGCCAGCGGGGGCTGACAGCACTTGCCGGCCGTTTGCAGGCGGGCTGCCTGTCCCACTGGGAGAACACAGAGTCTAGCGGATGCCGGCAGCGCAGGCAAGCTCCGGCACGGAAGAAAAACGCAGGAAGTGCATAACCGGGCTTGTGCCACGGATATGCCGCCGCAACGCGGCGGCTTATCCGTGCTACCCGGTGGCACGGATGAGGCCGCGCCAAACAGCCGGCGCGGCCACATCCGTGGCACAAGTCCGGTGCGGCATCCAAAAGCCAGAGGGTGCGCACTCAGCTTGTCATCGTCTCCAGGCGCTTCTCCAGCCGCCTTGCGCTGTCCGCCAGGCCGCCCGGACGGTTGCGCGCCAGCCACAGGCGCCGGTGTTCGCCGGCGATTCTCCGCAGTTCCGGCGCCAGTTCGGGACACCGGGGCGCACGGCTTTCCAGGCACGCCAGTCCGTAGCAGCAGGCCTGCCGCATCATCGCCGCTGCGTTGCGGAACTCGTCCGCGATCAGCGCCGCATCCGGCCGCGCCATGCGCGCGCGCCCCAGCGGCGACAGCGCCTTGTCAATTGCCGCCAACTGCGCCTCCAGCTCGGCGCGGGACACGCCGTCGAGAGACTTCAAGTCCGCGCCCATGAGCACCAGGATGTGGAACAGGACGGTCGAGTTCCCCACCTGCTTCTTTCCGGCCAGATAGGTATTGCCCAGGTCATAGGCCAGGCGCCCCATGACACCGGCGCTGTCGTGGAAGGCGTGGCGGTCGAGCGCCGTGGGAAGGTCGAGTTTCTCGTTGCTGCCCTGGCACCAACTGCAGGCTGCGCCCGCCGCGAAGCCCAGGTAGCTGATGGGCAGGTACTGGAGGTGCCCGCTGTCGCCCCAGTCGGTGTTGAGGTAGCCGATAGCGCCGTGCTTGAGGCCGTTTGCGGCGGCGCTGCGCAGGTTGCCCGTCGCGTTGGCCGTGCGGCCCGCGAGCGTGTTCCAGCTTGAGGTCCCCGGGCAGACGTAGAACGGCACGCCCGCGTTGTGGAAGAGCCGCCCATCCTTGTCGAACGGATGATCGGCCTCGTAACCCCATTCCAGCGCAATGAGGCCTTTCGGCAGCTCGCGGATCAGCTCAGGCTTGTGCAGGATGATATCGCCCCAGAACTGCATTGTCCGCCCGTGAGATTGCACCAGCCGCTGAATCTTCAGCAGAAAGTCGAGGTACACGCGTTCTTTGCCGCGCTTGGCGCAGGCTTCCTTGCTGCGTCCCAGGCCCAACTCGAAGGTCTCATCGCAGCCGACATTGAACAGCCTGCTGCTGAAGTGCGGCAGCAGCTCATCGTAGAGGCCCTTGAGCAGTGCAAGACTGCGCGGGTCGCCGGGGCAAAGCGTGAAGCCCGTGCCGCTGTGCCCGCCCCAGGGAAAGTCGAAGCCGTCCGGCGCTTCGGCCAGCGGCCTGTACCGCTCCAACTTCACCCAGCGGTCCATGTGGGCGAACGAATTCTGATTCGGCACCAGGGCGATGCAGCGCGCCCGGCAATAGGCGTCCAGCGCCAGGATGTCATCGCCGGTCATGGGGCTGGCCTCGGCCCACACTTCCGGGTGGGCGCGATAGGCAAAGGTGTGCTCGGTATAAAGCTGCAACTGATTGATCTTCCATTCCGCGAGCAGATCCACCAGCGCATACAGGGTCGCCAGTGTCGGCACTTTGTCGCGGCTGATGTCCAGCATCACGCCGCGCGCGGGGAAATCGGGCCAGTCTTCGATCCGCAGCCCCGGCAGGCGAGCCGGCGCCTGGCGGACCAACTGCGCCAGTGTTTGCGCGCCGTAGAAAACGCCCGCCGCGTCGTGCCCGCGGATCAGCACGCCGCCCGGCTTTACCTCGAGCACGTAGCCCTGCGGCTTCGCCGCGCGCGAGTCAACCGCCAGCGTCACCGCGGCGTCCGCCCCGCCGGCCCAAAGCTCGATGGTCTGCCCTGTGGCTTGCTGCAACGCCGCCTGTACGCTCAAGCCCGCCTGCCGGATGGCCTGCGGCTCAGTTGCCAGCCTCACAAACCGCCCGCCCGGCAGAGCGAACTCCCCGCCCGTCCGCGCCATTTTCCGGGGTGTGGGAAGAAGAACCAGTTGCCTCTCCATTTTCCTCTCCTTTTTTTTGCCTGTCCCCGGCCACCGTTTGCAACCCGGAGCACAAGCCGTCTCATCCTACTTCCGGGCCGGCGCTGGCCGCAATTCTCGGCCGCTGCCCCGCTGTGGCGCAAGCCTCCGGCTCGCGTCGCAATCCGGAGGATTGCGCTACACTTTGAAGGTTGGACATGCGCACGAGTTCGCGCTGGCGCCTCAGGCCCGCCTGGGCGGCAAGTTCGCGCACCCAGGCATTCTCGCTGAAGAGGTCTATGATCACCGGCTGGCCTGCGATGGTTTGGAGCACTCGCGCCAGCAACGCCCGTCCCGTCTCGGGGCTGTCGCAGACGAGGGGCCCGGCGTGGCAATAGTTGGCTCCACGGCGCGCCAGTGCATAGCCGGCCAGCCTTTGGCCTTCCCAGGCCGCCACGGCAGCCTCTGGCCAGGACTGGAACCAGGCCTGCAGTATGGAATGCCGGTTTGCCCCGAAAGCCAGCGCGTCGTAAGCGGCTGCGGCAGCGAGGTCCGCTCCGCTCAGCGGCGCCAGGGCACACGCTGGCGCTGGGAGGCTGCACGCCTGGCCGGCCCAGCGTTCCAGGTTGCATTCGTCTTGAAAGCCATGCTTGAGGTACAGCGCGCGGCCTGGAGGTGTGGCGTCGAGTTTGATAGTCTCGACGCCGCAACCGCGCAGGTAGTCCAGGGCGCGCCTGAGCAAAGTGGAGCCTGTGCCTTGGCCGCGGAAGCCCGGGTCCACCAGCACCATGCCGACCCAGGCGAACGAACCGGGGCCGGAATCCGGCAGAAAGCGCGTGGTTGTGGCCGTGCCGATCACCAGTCCGTTGACTTCCGCCGCGAAGCAGCCTTGGGGCTCCAGGGCCAGCAGATTCAGCCAGTCCGCGCCGGTCTGGTTCCAGTGTGCGAGTTCTCGCAGCCGCTGCGCGGCGGGCAGGTCCGCTGCCAGCAACAGACGGTACAGCGGGGCCGGGTTAGTTTGGTGCGGCATGGCCTGGTTCTCTCGACTTGCGCGCGGCTGTTCTCAGTATAGTAACAAGAAGGCTGCATGTCAGCAAATGTAGGGCAGGCATCTTGCCTGCCCCGTCTGGGGTGGGCAGGCAAGATGCCTGCCCTACGAGGACAAATAAGGAGGTCCGCCGATGGCCGTCTGGGTCTGTTTGGTTCTCTTTCTAGTCTCGGCTGCCCTGCCCGCCGAGGCCGAGCCGCCCGGCCTCATCTTGCATCATGGCAAGATCGTGACCGTGGACCCTCACTTCCGTATCGCGGAGGCGCTGGCCGTCAAGGGCGACCGCATCCTGGCAGTCGGCTCCGGCGACGAGGTGCTCCGGCTGGCTGGGCCGAAAACCGAGCGGATAGACCTTGCAGGCGCCGTCGTGCTGCCGGGCCTGATAGACTCCCACGCTCACCCCCCCGACGCCTCGCTCTTTGAATTCGATCACCCGGTGCCGACTATGGAGACCGTGGCCGAAGTGCTGGCGCACGTCCGGGCGCGGGCCAAGGCCCTCAAACCGGGCCAGTGGATCGGCATCGAGCAGGTGTTCATCACGCGGTTGCGGGACCAGCGGTTCCCGACCCGGCAGGAACTGGATGAGGCCGCGCCGGACAACCCTGTCATCTTCCGCACCGGGCCAGACGCTGCGGCGAACTCGCTGGCACTGAAGCTCAGCGGCATTGATAAGGACTTTAAGATCACAGACGGACAAGCCGGATACGTGGAGCGCGACCCGGCCACGGGCGAACTGACCGGCATCCTGCGCAACTGCAGCCGCTTCATAAAGTACGAGTCCAACGCCCGGAAGCCCAGCGAAACAGAGCGTTGCGATTGCCTCAAGGCCCTCCTTGCCGCCTACAACCAGGTGGGCCTCACAGGCGTCTCGGACCGCGGCGCCTCAGCCGGCAGCATCGCGGTTTACCAGAGCCTCAAGGATGCCGGCCAGCTCACCTGCCGCGTTTTCCTCAGTTACTTCGTCAATGCGCAAGCTTCGCTGGAGAACATCGAATCCACCATCAAGGAGGCCGCGCACCACCCGCTGCACGAGTACAACAACCTGCTCTGGCTGCGCGGCATCAAGATCTACCTTGACGGCGGCATGCTCACAGGCAGCGCCTACATGCGCGAGCCTTGGGGCGTGAGCAAAATCTACTCGATCAGCGACCCTGCGTACCGGGGGCTGCTGTATATTCCGCCGGACCGGCTCCAGAAGATCGCGCGGCTGGCGTTGGAGAACGGCCTGCAGCCGACCGCCCATGCGGTGGGCGACGGCGCAGTCCACGCCCTTATAGATGCCTACGAGGCGGTGAACAAAGACTTGCCCGTCCGCGAACTCCGTCCTTGCCTCTCGCACTCGAACTTCATGAGCGCCGAGGCCATCGAGAAGATGCGCGGCCTGGGCATCGTGGCCGACCTCCAGCCCGCCTGGCTTTACCTCGACGGCGTGACACTGCAGGCCCAATTCGGCGAGCAGCGGCTGTCCTGGTTTCAGCCTTACCGCACGCTCTTTGACCGTGGCGTGATTGTCGGCGGCGGCTCCGACCACATGCAGAAACTGGATAGCCTGCGCTCAATCAACCCGTTCAACCCCTTCCTCGGGATGTGGATCACGCTGGTCCGCCAGCCGCGCTGGACGGAGAAGCCTTTTCACCCCGAGCAATGCCTGACGCGCGAGGAGGCCATTCGTCTGTATACGATCAATTGCGCGTATCTGACGTTCGAGGAAAAGGAGAAAGGCTCACTCGAAGCCGGCAAGCTGGCGGACTTCATCGTGCTGGACAGAGACATCCTCACTTGCCCCGTCAACGAGGTGAAAGACATCCAGGTCCGCGAGACCTGGCTGGGCGGCCGGCGCGTGTGGAACTCTGCGGAGGCAAAGAAAACCGGCAAGTAAAGGGAGGCAACGATGACATCGCGCGAAAGAGTCCTTAAGGCAGTGAACCATCAGGCGCCCGACCGTGTGCCCATAGACCTGGGAGGCATGAAAGCGTCAGGCATCGCCGTCAGCGCCTACGCCAAGGTGAAACGCCTGCTCGGCATCGCCACCCCGACAAAAGTCCTCGATCCCCGTTTCATGATCGCGGTGGTCGAAGACGAACTCCTCAAACGGCTGCACGCGGACGTGGTGCCGCTGGACCTTTCCGGCATCCTGAGCCTGGCCCGTCCGGACCGCGAATGGATCTCACGCCGCCTGTTCGACGGCACCGCTGCGCTCTTCCCGCCGGGCACGCACATTGCCGTGGACGCCGCAGGCGACCTGTACATCGCCG
>JBEKKG010000189.1:0-10215 GCA_050010835.1 Planctomycetota bacterium | reverse complement strand
AGGCGCCGGTCGTGAAGGTGCGCAAGCTCCAGGCCGTTGACGGGTTTGTGCAGGTAAGACGGTCGCTGTCGGACATTCTGGGACGCGAGTATGTGGATTCGGCCTGCGCTGCCCGTGCATTCCTCACTGGTGCGGAGTCCTCATCTCTGCTGGCAGCGGCGGATGGAGAGGTGGAGTTCTATCCGGAGCCGATGCGGGAGCGTCTCTCCGGCCTTCTGGACCGTGTGGGCAGCCAGGTCTCTGCCCTGCCGTTGCGCCGGACGCCGGCCGGCGCTGCCTCGGCGAAATTCCGCGCCGCGGCCAAAACAGCCGCAGCGCCTCTGAGCGCCTATGGATATTACCGCATCGGCGAGGATGGACGGCTTTATCTCATCACCAAGAGCGAACACTACCATGCGCCCCTCGGACACTGCTTTCCTGGATACGGATTGCTGGACAAGGCGCGTGCGCTCGGGATTCCGAACGCCACGCACAACAATACCCGCGGGTACATCACCCGCCGCCTGGAGAAGGAATTGATCCGCACGGCCAACGGCCTGGCGCTTGACGACAAGGCCGGACTGAACTCACTGTTGGCATGCACGGACGACATGCGGGTCCTCAACCGCGTGTTGAACCTTGAGACAGGCAGCCTGGCGGCGGAAGCCGCATTGAAAATGATCCTGGCCCGCTTCTACCGCATGGAGGCTGACGTAACGGCGCCGCTCTACAGCGGACGGATACCGGTGCTCCTGGTCATGGGCAATGATGCCGGCGGTCTCCAGGCGAACTACCACGGCACCACGATCCTGGCGCAGATGCTGCGCGGCATGTGGCCGGAGTTGCACGACAAGCTTTCAGTCTCCGATATATGGAAGGTAGTTCCGATCCGTCCGAATTCCCGCGAGGATTTGGACAAGGCCTTCTCCGCATACGAAAGAAAGCCATATAAGATCGCCGGCTTCTTCCATGAGATCATAATGATGAACTATGGCGGACGCAGGCTGAGTCCGGAGTTCCTCCACCATGCCTACGTTCTCTGCGGAAAACATGACGTGCCGGCGGTGGCTGACGAGATCCAGTCCTGCATGTGGGCGCCGCAGTTGTATCTTTTCCGGGAATACGATCTGAAACCTAGTTTCGTGGCCATCGGCAAGGGCTTTCCGGGCGGTGAGTATCCAGCCTCGCGGATTCTGTTCAGTGCGGCCCTGGATGTCATGCCGCAGTTCGGCGCCCTGGTTACCAACGGCCAGGAGGAACTGGCTTCACTCGCCTATCTTGTCACAATGGAATGGGCACTGGCCAATGCGGACACGACAGCCCGGTTGGGCCGATATTACGAGAACAGCATCCGCAGCCTGGCCGCAGAATTCCCCCAGTCCGTCAAAGGCGTTGACGGCTGGCGCCACATGACCTCAATATGCTTTGCCGGCCTCACGCAGGCCAAGGCCTTCGTCGGCGAGCTTAACCGCCGCGGCCTGGACATCAGCGCGCAGACCTACAAGGCGGACTGTCCCCCGGCCGTATTGACAAAGCTCCCCTTGACCGCCGACAAGGCGCTAATGGACTTCGTAGTTGGGGCCATGCGGGAGGTCCTGAACAGTTTACAAGAAAAGGGGGTGCCTAACGCAAAGTGCTCCAAATGTCAATAAGACGTACCTGATTGGGCTTGATCTGGGCACAAGCGCCATAAAGGGTGTCTTGATGCATTCAGACGGCGGAATCCTAGCTGAAGCGGGGAAGGACACTACCTTTCTCCAGCCGCGAGAGGGATGGGTGGAAGTCGCTCCTGAACAGCACTACAGGAACGTATGCCAGGTCATCCGCGAATTGGCGGCTGTTGCGCCCGGCGAAGTGGCCGCCCTGGCGATGGCGGCGGCCTCCGGCAATACACTGCTGACTGACTCCGGCGGAACTCCGCTAATCAACATTGTAACCTGGATGGATCGCAGGGCCGAACAGAATCCTCCCCCTATCCTGGCCGGACTGACCACGACAGAGGTCGCCAAGGTAACCGGCTGGCCGTGCGTTACTACCTTCCCTTTGGCGCAGTTGGCCTGGCTGCGCGAGAACCGTGCGGAACTTTACAGCCGCGCCGGACATTACGGCATGGACACCGACTGGCTGCTGTACCGGCTGACCGGCAAATGGGTCATGGACAATTCCACGGCAACCACATTTCACCTGCAGGATCAGGTCTCCGGCGCCTACCATCGGCCGTTCCTCGATTTGCTGTGCATCCCTCAGGAGAAACTGTCAAAGCTGGTCCCGTCAGGCTTCGCCGTAGGTGCGATTTTGCCGCAGGCGTTGCGGGACACCGGACTTTCTCCGAAAACCATGGTCGTCTCCGGCTGCTTCGATCACCCGGCCGCCGCCCGCGCAACTGGAGTTCTGGAGCCCGGGCAGTTGCTGTTTTCCTGCGGCACCTCCTGGGTAGGATTCGTCCCCTTGATGGACCGTCAGCTAATCCTCGATGCAGAGATGCTGTGCGATCCTTTTCTGTCCGCGCACAAAGGCCCCTGGGGCGGTATGTTCTCCGTGCCATACATTGGCCGCACCATTGATTGGTATATCAACAACGTCATTGCCCCGGGTGAAAGCGACCGCATGCGACTTTTCAACGAATACTCGGCGCAAGCCAAGCCCGGCGCTGACGGCCTGGAGATTGACCTGCGGCTCGCGCCACAGCCGCTCAGCGCCGGCCGCGGGAACATCAGCCGCGCCGTCATGGAAGGCGCGGCACGATTGTTGGCTGAAGAGATTCGTAAATTGGAGCAGCATGGTTTCCACTACGAGCGCGCGGTTATGGTCGGAGGTCCGTCCAGAAGCCCCATCTGGCCGCGGATCGTCGCGGAAATTACCGGTATGGATGTGGCGGTAGGCAGCCGGACTGCCGGCGCCAAGGGAGCGGCCATGCTGGCCGGAATTGGAATGGGCCTTTACCGGAACGAACATGCGGCAGCCCTGGCTGGGAAAGGCCTCGGAAATGATTGACTATCATAAGAACGATCGTGCGGTTTACGAGCAGGAGTTGAAAGATTTTCTGCCCGACAAAATCTTCGATGCGCACGTCCATCTCTTTGATGAGTCATGCATCCCCGCGGGGTATGAGTTTTCTCCGAAATCCTGCTGCCGGAAGTTTGCTTGCAGGTTCACGCTTGAGAATTGCCTTGATTATATGAGGGTTCTGCTGCCGGGACGGGAATTGCACTTGAACCATTTTGGACACCCTTGTCCGGGGTTCGATCTGGATGCCTGCGCAAAATACAGCGGCAAAGTGTCGGACAACAGCAGATATTTCGGGATGGCCTTGATTGCCCCGCATGATGACCTTCAGTCAATCCAAAGACGGATCGGGGAAAACCGGCTTGTCGGCTTCAAGCCGTATCTCGACTTCGTTGACTGGAAGAAATCATCCGACATCACCATTCAAGACATGCTGCCTGATGAGCAGATGCGCTTCGCCGACGCCCATGGGCTTGCCGTGACCCTGCACATACCCCGTCCGCGGCGTCTGGAAGACCCGGTCAACCAGAAACAAATGGTGGAGCTGTGCAGGCGTTATCCTGGAGCTCCGATAATCTTTGCACACATCGGACGGGCATATTATCTGTCGAATGTCGTGGGGTTCCTGAAGGGCATCGCCGCCTGTCCCAACGCCTATGTAGACACCGCAATGGTGAATCATGCGGGTGTGCTTGAGTACACGTTCAACAACTTCCCTCGGGACCGCATTTTGTTCGGCTCCGACGCTCCTATCGCGTTCCTGCGTGGGAAATCGGTCGAGGTCAACAACCAGTACGCTTATCTGATGGGCGAGGACTACGCCATCGGCACGTCCATGTACGATGCCAACTGCAAAGTGGAATTCACATTCTTCTTCTATGAACAGTTGCGCGGAATCAAGCTGGCGGCAATGCGCGCCGGAATGTCTGCACGGGAGGTCGCTGGCATATTCTTTGACAATGCCAGCCGCCTGTTCAAGGAAATAGCCAGGCGCAACCATGATTCGTCCTCAAAAAGCCCTCCCCCTACCCCCTCCCGCAAGGGGAGGGGGGAGACAAAGGAAAGTGAGGAATAGACATGAATGCGACAAAAAGCCCTTATGCGGGCTTGCTGCCCTTTTACCTTAAGCTTTACGATGAGCTCCTGCCGGATGTACGGAATGGTTTTGACGGGTTCGTCAAACGCATAGCCGTCGCCCTGGAGGCACGTGGAATAACCGTGCGGGCTGCGCCGGTTTGCAGGATCAAGGACGAGTTCGCAAACGCCATCCGGCAATTCGAGCAGGACGGAGCGGATTGCATCGTCACGCTGCATCTGGCCTATTCACCGTCACTGGAGGCTATCGAAGTCTTCTGTCAGACCAGGTTGCCGATCGTCATACTCGATACCACAATGGACGCGGAGTTCGGTCTGAACGTATCCCCAAAGAAGATCATGTTCAACCATGGCGTGCATGGTGTGATGGATTTTGCCTCCATGCTGTGCCGCCGCAAACGTCCGTTTGAGTTGGTCGCCGGCCATGACGCTGATCCGCGCACGCTGGACAGAGCAGGCGACCTGGTGCGCGCGGCGTGCGGGGCCAAGGCCCTGCGGGGCAGCCGGATCCTGCGCGTCGGCGCGGCCTTCGCCGGCATGGGAGACTTCGCTGTCGCAGAAGAAGTGCTGGCCTCGAAGCTCGGAATCAGTGTCAGGCAGATCGGGCTTGAAGCGCTCGATGCTGCGGTGCGCAAAATATGCGACGCGGAGGTCGCCGCCGAAGTGGCTGAGGACCGCAAGAATTTCACCTGCGATCTTGCAGCGGACGTCCATGAGCGCTCTGTGCGTGTCGGCCTCGGGCTGCGCAAGCTGCTCGACGCCGGCGGCTACAGCGGGTTCAGCGTCAACTTCCAGGCCTTTGACCGGGCGGACCGGCCGTCCAATACGATGCCTTTTCTGGAAATCTCCAAGGCGATGGGACGCGGAATCGGATATGCCGGCGAAGGCGACGTGCTCACTGCCGCTCTCGCGGGCGCCTTGGCCCGCGCGTTCGGCGCCGTGACCTTCACCGAAATCTTCTGTGCCGACTGGGCTGGCGAAACACTCTTCCTTTCGCACATGGGGGAGATCAGCCCCACGGTGGCAGGCGGCCGTCCGCGCGTTTTCTCCAAGCCGTTCTTTAGCGGCGGCTCGCTGGATCCCGCGGTGCTGGCCTGTGCAGCCCAGCCAGGCCCGGCAGTGTTCGTCAACCTGGCCCCCGGCCCGGACGACAGCTTCTCGCTCATCGTCGCCCCGGTCGAGGTGCTGGCGGAAGACGCCTCCCTCGACCCGGCCATGCGCGATGTCGTGCGCATCTGGGTGCGGCCGCGGGGCAAGGTGGCGCCGTTCCTGGAGGCCTACTCGCGCGCCGGCGGCACGCACCACAGCGCGCTCGTCCTCGGCGACCGCGCCGAGGCTGTCGCCGCCTTCGGGCGGCTGAGCGGATTGGAGGTCGTGCGGCTCGAGGTCCCGGATTAGTCTGGATTTCTCAACACAGAGGACCCAGAGGAACGCAGAGGAAAAAACATTGGAAACAACAGTAAATCCTTTCCTACAAACCCCTTTGCGTTCCTCCGCGTCCTCTGTGTTGAGTAATCCGGGTTAGGAGGGTGCCGCGATGAAACTATCGGTAGCCGATATTGCGATCTTTGTCTTCTATTTCGGGGCCATCGGCTTCATTGGCTTCATGGTCGGCCGCCGGACGGGAGGGAGCCGCCGGGACTACTTTCTCGCGGGTGACAAGTTGCCGTGGTGGATGGTGGGGGGCAGCATCGTGGCGGCCAATATCAGCAGCCATCACTTCATCGGGGTTATCGGGACGGCCTACAGCCGCGGCTTTGTCGCCATGGTGATCGAATGGGGCGCGATACTCATCGGCTTCAACGCGTTGCTCTGGGTTTTCCTGCCGTTCTATCTCCGCAACGGCTTCTATACGATGCCGGAGTTCCTGCAGAAGCGCTTCGGGACGGGGGCGCGCAGTGTCTATGCAATTCTGATCCTGATCACCTATATTTTTGTGGAAGTGAGCGCCGTGCTGTATCTCGGCGCGATTGCGCTGCATTCGCTCTTCGGGCTGCCGGTCCCGCTCAGTATCATCGTCCTGGCCGTGTTCACGGGCATCTACACCATCATGGGCGGGTTGCGGGCCGTGGTCTGGACGGAGATGGTCCAGTTGGGGGTTCTGCTCGCCGGGGGTCTGGTCCTGGCAGTTGCCTCGCTGCGCGCCGTGGGAGGCTGGGAGGGCTTCATGGCCGCGTCGGGCGACTGGCATCTGATTCTTCCCGCCACCGACCAGGATTTTCCGTGGACCATGTATCTTGGGGGGGTCATCTGTGTGAGCGTTTTCTACTGCGCGGCCAACCAGTTCATCGTGCAACGCACGCTGGCCGCCAAAAATGAGTGGCATGCGCGGATGGGCGTGGTTTTCACGCAGTACCTGAAGTTCTTCCTCCCACTGATCATCGTGGTGCCGGGACTGATCGCCCCCCGGCTCTTTCCGAATCTGGAACGGCCGGACATGGCTTTCCCGACGCTCGTGCAGAATCTTCTCCCCCAAGGCCTGGTGGGGTTGGTGATGGCGGGCTTGATTGCGGCGGTGATGTCGCATCTTTCAGGGGCGGTGAATGCCTGCATGACGATTCTCACAGTGGACATTTACCAGGCTTTCATCAACAAACATGCCAGCGATGCGCAGGCGGTTCGTTTCGGGAAGCTCACGGGACTGGCGGTCATGGGCCTGGGCATTCTCTGGTCGTTTGTGCTTGTTTCCCACTCCGACAAGCCGGTCTTCATCTATCTCCTGAACGCGTACGGATACGTGACACCCGGCATCGCCGCCATGTTTCTCATGGGCATTTTGTGGCGGGGCACCACCCCTGCCGCGGCGCTGACCGTCGGCCTGTTGACGATCCCGCTGTCCGTAGCCATCGAAAAACTGGCTCCGCTCCTGACCCCCGGTGTGGCGGTGTATGTGACGCCCTTCTGGAACCGTACGGGGATCGTGTTCTGGACCTGCATGCTCGTCTGCGCCTTGGTGAGTCTGGTGACGACGCCCAAACCCCGCGAGGCTTTGGAGGGCTTGATCTGGAACCGCGAGAGCTTGCGTCTTCCCGCAGCCACGCGGGCCGCCATGAGCGGTGTGCGCAACCCGTTTTACTGGTGGGCGGCGGTGACCCTCGCGGTGCTCTACTTCTACGTGCGCTATTGGTAGGGGAAAGACAAAATGCCCCGGACAATCACTTTCCCCGGCTTACGGCGTGGGCCGCTCGAACTGCGGAATCTTCAGCGTCTCGCCGTCTTTGAGCGCCGACTGGTGGGCGAGGATGCCGGGGACAACCATCGCCAGGGCTTCGTAAACGTCTATGAGCGGCTCGCGGTTCTCGAGGATGGCGGTGACGAACTCGTTGGCGAGGTGGCCGTGGGAACCACCGTGGCCGCCGGGATCCACGCCCGGCGGCAGCGGCGGGCGGGCGAGGTCGGGCAAGCCTTTGGCAAGGCCCCGATACCTGTCCGTCTCATACGAGCCCTTCTCGCCGTAGACGCGGCCCCGTTCGCCGCCGGCGCCGCAGATGCCCCAGCAGACGGCCATGCGCGACATGCCGCCTTCGCTGGTGGTAAACAGCGCGGCCTCGTCGCTGAAGGGATTGCGGTACTGATTGGCATCCGGCTGGCAATGGGCGATGGCGCCGCGGAACCCGGCGCAGGAGACGGAGACGAAGCGCTTGCGGGTGACGCCTACGTAGTACGCGTTGGAGTGGGTCGGATACCACTGGGGCGGGAGGCCGATGCGCCAGCCCTTGTACGAGTCAATGGGCGTGGGGCAGTAGTGAATGTACTCGCCTTCCGAGTAGACGAAGCGCCCGAACCCGCCCGCGCGGTAAATCTGCCGCATGGCGTGGAGTTCCGCATGGAAGCAACTTGTTTCCGCCATCATGTACTTCAGGCCGGACTTCTTGACGGCTTCGAGAAGCTTCTCTGCGTCTTCGAGCGAGCCAAAGACGGCCGGGACGGCGGTCATGACGTGTTTGCCGTGGTTGAGCACTTCAATGCAATGCTGCGCGTGGTGGGGGGCGTCTGTAGCCACGAAGACGGCCTCGATGGCCGGGTCTTGGACGAGCACTTCCAGCGATTCGCAGGACTTGGCGCAGCGGCAGGCTTTCGCCAGCGCGTCGCGCCGCGCGGGAATCAGGTCGCTGACGGCCACGACCTCGACGTTGGGGTGGTCCTGGAAGCCGAAGGCCGCGCCGAAGCTGCACACGCCATAGCCGACGATGCCCATGCGGAGCTTGCGGTCGGAAACGGGTTTCCAGGTCTTCTCGTCTTTCGGCCCCGGCCTCTCGCCGTTCAGCGGTCTCTTGGCGGCGGGCGCCGCGGCGGCGCCGCTGGCCGCGAGGGAACCTAAGGCAAGGGTCTGGAGAAACCGGCGGCGGTCTGGGGAGTAAATGCGCATGACAGGCCTCCTTTACTGCCACATACACCGCCGCCGCGTGCAGCGCGCGCCGCAGAAGTCCTTGACCCATCCGAGCCGCGACCGTATAGGGAGCGGACCGCGGTAGCGCAGCGCTTGCCAAGCGCATGAGAAGGCGTTACCACAGTTCCTGAAGATGTCGCTGAGGGCATTCGTCGCCGAAACATAGCGCACAGAAGCTGCGAATCAAGAAACGTGCAAGTCGTTGCGGCGTAAGGACGGCTGGATTATTCGGGGGGACAGCGGTGATGAAATACAAATCCGACTGGCCGGAGGCGCAGCGGCGGCTGACGGCGCTCTGGCATGGCGAGCGGCTGGACCGCCCCTGCATCGCGGTGCGGGCGCCGAACCCGGAGGGAACCCCGGCGCCGGTTGCCGAACCTGCCAACGATGAGGCACGCTGGCTGGACCCCGCCTACCGGGTCGCCCTCGCCCGACGGGAACTCGCATCCACCTGGTGGGGCGGGGAGGCGGTGCCATCGTGCCTGCAAATGGCCGGGTGGATGACCTGTCTCGGCGGCACGCCTCTTTTCGCCCCCGATACGATCTGGTTCGAGACGCGGGAGGTGGACTTCACCCGCCCGTCGCCGTTCCGCCATGATCCCGACAGCCGTTGGGTGCGAAAGTACCGTGACCTGCTGCTGGCGCTGTGTGCCGTCGCCGGCCGGAACGATTTCCTCATGGGATCACCCCTCGGCCTTCCCGCCAACGACCTGCTTTCCATGCACCTGGGCACGCAGGAGTTCCTGTTTGCGCTCGTGGATCATGCCGAGTGGGTGGCGGAAGCAATTGTGGCCGGGGCGCAGGATCAGCTCCGGACATGGCAGGAACTGCAGGCGCTGATCCGCGAGCAGGGGCACGAGTTCTGGTACGGCAACGCCGGGTGGATGGCGCTCTGGGCGCCGGAACCGTTCATCAGTACGCAATCCGATGTCTCCTGCATGCTCTCGCCGGAGATGTTCGACCGCTTCGTGGTTCCGGAATTGGATGTCTACGGGCAGGCGCACAACGCGCTCTGGTATCACCTCGACGGCGGCAACGCGAAGCAGCATCTGCCGCGCTTGCTCTCGCTGCCCTACCTGCGCGTGGTACAGTATGTGCCGGCGCCGTGCGAGCCGCCCAATGGTCCAGGCCATCTGGAGATGTATCGCCAGATCCAGGCCGCCGGCCGGATCGTCCACATCCAGTTGCCGGCGGAGCATGTCGAACCGCTGGTGCGGGAACTCGACCCGGCCCTGCTGATGCTGGAGACGTGGTGCGCCAGTCGCGCGGCGGGTGAGAAGTTGCTGGAGCAGACCGTGGCATGGGGAGAAGACGCCCCATCGAGAGAGGGGTTGCGATGACATGGCAAACGTGGAAACTAGGGACAGGCACTAGTTATGCTAGTTATGAGGAGGAAACTAGTGCCTGTCCCTAGTTTTCCAATCAGGTAGACTTGAAGGGGCTGGGTCAAAGAGAAAGGGGGCTGCAGATGAAACGGTTTCGCATTGGGGTACTGTGCGCTTGCGCCGGCCTGGGGCTGGTGGCCGCGGCAGAAGAGGCCACCGTCAAGAGTAACATAGTGTCCGTGGGGCTGTTCAAGAACGGCCTGGCGGTGGTGCGGCGCGAAGTCCAACTTCCCGGGCCGGGCACTTTTGTGGTTGGAGACGCGCCGGAACCTGTGCACGGGACGTGGTGGGTGGAAAGCAGCGTGCCGATTGAGACGCGCATGACGATGCGGGAAGTGTCCGAGCCGCTGCGCGTGGCCG
>JBEKKG010000188.1:0-10217 GCA_050010835.1 Planctomycetota bacterium | reverse complement strand
TTCACTCGAAATGCCCTCCGGGTTTCGACAGACATCTTGACCGATATCTGTCAGACGCCTCTGAAGGAGCGGCATTTCGAGTTTTTTCAGGCTTTCAACGCACTTGTTCAGGGACTAGAGCCTTCTCGCAAGTCACGCTGGCTTCTGCAGGTCCCGACGCCGCTAATAACCTGCGGCAATCCTGAAGGACGCCCAGCAACTGCCGGGCATCGCTGTAGCGATGCTCTTGTTTCTTGGCGAGGCACTTCTCCAGCATGTCGTTGGTGGCCCGGGAAACGTCCTGGCGCAACTTGATGATCGGAACGTGGACCTCGCTCATCGTCGCAATGAGGGTCTTCATGACAGTCTCACCCCTGAAAGGGGGGTGTCCGGACAGCAGGGAATACAGGGTTGCGCCCATACTAAAGACATCGGAGCGCTTGTCGGCGGTCTTTGCATCCATCGCCTGCTCGGGGGCCATGTAGCCGGGCGTACCCATGGCAGACTGGTTCCCGGTCAATGACTGCTGGCTGTCTTCGTTCCGCGCCAAGCCCAAGTCTGTGAGCTTGGCGCGCTGGAGGTCGAGTTCCTTGGAGGTACGCGACTGATACGGGATCATTATGTTGTCGGGTTTGATATCGCGGTGGATGACATTATTGGCATGCGCCGCCCAGAGACCCTCTGTGGCCGCGATGGTCAAATCCAAGGCGTCCAACTCGGACAGACCTCGAGCGCCCTTCGCCAGCACCGACTTGAGGTAGTGTCCGGCGCTCTCCCCAGACACGTACTCCATCACCAGGAAGAACAATCCGGAATCCTCGTTGACGTCCATGACGTTCACGAGATGTGGCGAGTGAACCGCAGCCGCCAGTTGGGCTTCCCTGAAGAAACGCCGGATCATGCCCGGATCTTGTTCCGCCAACTGGAACGGCAGGACCTTCACGGCCACTTCACTGCGCAGGCGGGGGTGGATCCCGTAGTAGACTGCGCCCATGCCGCCCTGGCCGATCTTCGCCAACAGCGGTATCCCATTGAGCGTTGGGCACATACGGCCGTAGGTTTCCGTCCGCGGCGTTGAGAGCAGCAACCGCTCGGTCGTCAGGTCCTGCAAGGCAAGGCCGGGAGCATGCCCCGCAGGTTCATTCTCGCTCGCCTGTTCGTAATCTGACCGGCTTCTGCGGTGCTCTTCCTGGCTGTCGCCTGCCATAGTTCGCCCCCGCCTAAGCAACCGATTCCGTCAGCCGCTTCCCCTCCTGCATTGCGAGTACTCAAACACATCGTACTTGCGCAACGGACCAGAGACAAGGAAACATTTCCTCAGGCCCAAGAATGAAGCCGCGCGCAGTATATCATGCTCTCATGCTGTATCTTCGGGCCGCACATGGTAGGTCGGTAGCAGCCCCGCATCCTTGGCCAGCCTGACCAACCCGACATATTCGCACCGAATGCCTTTGACGCCGGTGGCTGCGACCAAGGCTGCAAACGCCTCGCTGGCGTAGACTTCACCCGGGGGCGTCTGCGGTTCCAGCCGAGCGGTGCGATTCACGTGCATCCCCATGTAGTTGTGCTTGCGCATGATCGGATCTTTGAACGAGTACACGGGTCCCGCATGCAGCGCAATGCGCAGACTCAGACTCTCCGGCAGCCCTCGTTCCGCCCAATGCATGCCACGGAGCATGTCCCTCAACTCCAGCGCAAAAGTGCTGGCATCGGCAACGTTGGTGAAGACATAGAACAGTGCATCGCCCCAGGTATTCCAGAAGACTGGCTTGGCGGGCGAGCGGGCCTGTAGCTCCGCCACCTCACCGAGAAAGTGCCTGACAAACAGCGGAATCTCTTCTTCCCTCACCTTGCTGAACTGATACACGTCTGCCATCAACAACGCCATGATCTGCTGCGGGAACCTGACTCCCGCGGTGGTGTCTCTGCGACGGTGCGTGAGGACAGACGCGCGCTTCCCTGAGCCTGCGCGGAGAACCGTGGCCGTATCGGGCCGGGCAGGATCGATCACGACAGGGGCGCGTCCGCTACTCTTCCAGTAACGCACCGTGTAAGCGGTGCCAGCGACGCCGCCGGGCTGGCCGTCCCACACGGCCATCGTCACGAGATCAGAATCTAGTTGTTGCGCCCGCAGGACGGCCAGACCTGTCTGGACGAAGCCGCAGTAATCGTAAGCCACGGAGTCCCAGGCCGAGAAGTGTTCACCTGTCACCACAGGTGCCGGGATCTGCGCCAACACCGCGTCGAACCTCTGGCCCCAACGTTCGCCGCCGACGTCCGTGACGCTTGTTTTTCTGAATTGTTCAACCGGAAACGGCAATACTGCATGTATTTCACCACCGAACTTAACCGCAGCACCCATTTCCAGTGCGGCCTCCAGAAAGAGTATGTCGGCGCCGCAGGCCAGCGACAGATACGCGATCCCAATGTGGCGTTGCCTGATTTCTCTTTTCAGTGCCGCCTTGACCGCTGCACACGCACTCTCCGGAAAACGTGGTACTGGGCGTACGGAGCTATCGATCATGTGCCCTACGAAGACCGCAACGTTCGGTATTCCAAAGCAGTTGTCAAGCAGGTTGGACTGCAATCTGAAATGCTGTAAGTGGTGCCGCGCCTGCTTGCGCATGGAACAAAGCGCCCAGAGATCCTTGTCCGCAAGATCAGCGGCACGGTAATACAGATCTTGGGCATCCTTCCACCGGCTGCTGTGCAGATCGCCCGCGCTGAGGATCAGCGCCGCTTCGGCCTGCGTGGCAAGGGTCCAATAGTCCGGCATCAAGCCCCTGCACAACTCGTCCACCTGCCGTGCAAGGCCGAGGGCCATACTTGGGTCACCGCCCCACAGCACCATCGCGGCGGCGTTGATTCCGCTGTAGGTTGCGGCACCCAGGTTCTTCCGCTTCAAACCCTCCTCGTAGCCCCGATGGTAATACTGGTACGCTTTTTGGAGATTCCCCAGGTCTTTCTCCGTGCGGCCCAGTCCGCCGAATGTATCGCCGTCAGTGTTGCCCTCATCCAGCAATTTCCGGTAGACGGCGTTCGCGTGAAGAGTTGCGTTGCAGCCCGCGAGGGCCAGCCCCTGCAATTGGCGTAGGCGCACCTCCTGGGGCCAGTAGCCGAGGGCGCGGTCGAACACATTGCAGGCCAGGATAAGCTCACCTCTCAAGACCAGGTGTTTTCCAAGCAACTCGTAGAAATTCGGCCGCCCCACCCAATACGTCTCACTGATTCGTTCCCACACCCGCAACAGCCATGAAAGATCGGGGCACTCCTTATCCATCCGCGCCAAAGCCTCTTCGGCTTCGCCTTCAGTCCACACGGGCTTCCCAGCGTCATGTGCGGGCGGGCGGATGTCGTATTTCAGAGCTACAATAGCTCTTAATGTAGCGGCGGCCGTTTTGCGGTCGTATTCTCTTTCCGAGTCCGGCAATTCTTCGTATGGAACCAGGCCAGGGTGCTTCTTGTTGATATCGTCACGCTGTGGCCCGTAGGTCCAGCCATCGTGGAAACGTTGTCGGGACCAGATGTCGTGGGTGTTCTTGGCCAACAGCTCCATCAATTCCGCCAGGCCGCCAGGCAACCCGGTCTGGCCGGTCTCTATGGGCTTGGGCTCGTAGGTCATAAGGGCCTCCTGGGGAATCTGAATGGCGGCAGGAGTATAGCACGCCTGCGTCTCGATGTGAAGATAGCATCCCCTTTAAGGGCCTCGGCTCTGAATGCCAATTGCTTTGTGAGTCTAGCGGCACAAAATGACCGCCGTTCAGGTACGCCAAAGGAACAGACTATGGCCGCAGCCACGGCAACGCGCATGTTGCAGAAGAGCCGTCAAAGAGTTAGGCTGTGAGATGCAGGATCGCAGCGCGTGAGCCGCGTTCCCCCACACAGTTGCGGAAAGAGCTTGTGCCTGTTCAAAGGCCTTTCATCCAGTTGGAGAATGAGTATGAACTGCGACCTGTTCATAAGCCACGTTGAGGAAGATGAGCAGGATGTGCGGGCCCTCGCAGAGGTGTTAAGGCATCGCGGGTATGAGACTTGGATCTATGAGGAGAACAACCTGCCCGGCGTTTCCTACCTGGACTGGATTATCGGTGCGCTGAGGGAGTGCAGGGCTGTGGTTGTGCTTGTTTCCCGCGCAACACTTCCGTCGGAGCAGGTTGGCCATGAGATCAGCACGGCTTTCGAGAACCAGAAAAAGTTCGTGCCTGTTCTAAAGGGGCTCTCTCACGCGGAGCTGAAGCAGGCGCGGCCGGAATGGTGTCACGCGTTCGGCACCGCAGTGGACATAACCTTGATCCAAGGGGCCGCCGCTGCCGTTGCGGAGAGAATCGCTGCGGGTCTTTGGGCAATGGGGATTCGTCCTGCGGCCACAGTAGTCCCAGTCCCGCCCGCAGGGCAGGCGCCACCGCCGCTTTCTGCCCCTGCTATCGAGAAAGCCCCGTTGCGCGCACCGCCATTCCACTGTGGCTCCATTGTGCCTCCTGACTACTACATAGACCGCGAGGAAGAGCTCGCCCAGGCCAGAGAGTTGATTGCTGCGCATCAGAGCTTCCTCCTGGCTGGCGATCTCCGCTCAGGCAAGACGAGCTTCTGCAGGAAGATCATTGCTGAGATGCTCGAAGGCGGCAAGAAGGGCTCCTTGCCTGTCTACCTGAACCTGCAGAACTGCCTCAGCCAGGAGAAAGGGAGTTTCCTGTCGCATACGGTTCTGAGCATCGTTGGCGAAGCGGCGCGGGTCGTCTTCAACCGCAAGTACACGGACATGCTGGGACTCGCCGCCGGGACGCCGTCGCGCGCAGAGGCCGAAGACACCGCTTTCAGGGAATTCGTGACGATCTTCAAGTTCGTCCGCAGCCTGACCCACACGGACTCTGAAGACAAGGCTCCTGATGTGGGCGGGGATGACTTCATCAGAATGACCAACGACCTCGCGGAAGTCATCGCGGCCAGAGGGTGGGGGGGCGTGACGGTCTTCTTTGATGAGGCGAACAAGCTCCCAGGCAAACTGCCCGTCGAACTGTTGGTTGCCAATGAAGAGCAACTGGCGGCCTCCAAGGTGACCAGCATCTACGTGGCGAACCACGCCATGATCGAATTTTTCGATCCGTTGCTGGAGACCTTCGGCAACAGGATTTCGCTGCGCCCGTTCCGAAACATGAAAGAAATGCAGCAGTTGCTGGCACGGTACTACTGGGGCGACATCAGCAGGACGGCGGATGTTCCGATAGCACCCGGAGCCAACAAGCTCCTGTGGGAGGCGACTCTGGGGAGGCCTTACGCCATACAGCTCGTCGCGCGCAGGAGTTTTGCGCTGGCGTGCGCCGAGGGCGCGGCCTTCGTGAGTGAGGCCCACGTGCGGAAAGGGCAGGCCGAGGCGCTGGCCCAGTTCCCGGAGCTCTTTGACGTGAAGAGAAATGCTTGAACGGCCACACGTGGCTGATGGCTGGCGGCGCCACGGCTGGGCTGGAGCATCAGCGGGCGCGCCTTAAGCCGCAGCCCAACGAAAGGGGACGCGCATGCCTGACGGCGAACTGCTTGATTACACCGAGGCAATGCGATTCCTCGGTATCAGCGACAACGAATTGCAGGCCCTCGTGGCCAACGGCGATCTACGCGCTTTCCTTTCCGCAGGGCAGATGAAGTTCCGCCGCGACGACGTGGTGTCCATTAAGGCCGGCAAGAGTAGTGCGCCAACCAGCAGCATCCCAGCGGACTCCGAGGGCCAAAGCGCGGGCGACTTAAGCCCGGCGGTCCCTCCAGCCAGCCAGGCAATAATTTTATGGCCGAAGCGCCAGGCCGCCAGCGACTTTTATCCGACTGTCACGCGTGTGAATCCACCCCGCCCAGACCACACGGTGCTGGACGATACTGAGTTGGTGTCGACTTTGTCCCAGAGCAGGCCCGTCAGCGGCTTACGTCCGACGGTCACGGAGATGGAGATGGCGGAATCTCCTCCGTGCCCCGCACCCCCTCCTGCCCGCACCTCGCCTGAAGAAAGCAGCATTCGGGGGACTGTCACGGAGATGGTTGAATCTGCCTTGAGCGTTCCGGACGACACAGTTCTGGACGATACTGAGTCACAGCCAACCGGCCAATCAGACGTTCGCGCCAAGAGTGTCACCACGCTGGCCGCCGATGGCGAACTGATGGTGGTCGTCGCAAGAATCGCCAACGAACTCAGGCAGAACCACGTCCTCTGTGTTGACGGCAGCGAACAACTGCACCGGTACTTCGCCGGACATCCGGACACCGTGCGCTTCGCCTCCGTTGCGGCGGCGCAGGTCGTCGTTGACGCCCGCGAAGGGTTCGAGTTATCGGGCAGGTTCCAGGCCGCGCGCTTCTACAGCCACGTTCGGGAGCGGCTGGCGAAGGCATTTGGCTTGAACCTGCCCGATACCATGCGCCACCTCGAGGACATCTTCCAGATACTCAAGGACGAGAACCCGGCCGTGATCTGCGTCCTGTACCTTGACTGGTTGCCCGGGACGATTCTTGAGCAAGTTCGCGGTTTCACACAGGATCGGCATCGGGCGCTTTTCGTGTGCCAGAAGGACATTCCCGGCGGCTTGGCCGCGGATCCCGATTGGCGTGGGGCGGCCCCGGGGCCAGTCGAAATACTGAAGTGCCGCCTGCGTGTGCCATTCGGCTAGTATTGGATTTCCAGACGCCCAAGGGTGTATTGATGGTCGGAGTTCCGGGGACTGGGAAAACCCTGGCCGCGCGCGCTATTTCGGCCAGTTGGAACGTGCCGCTGGTTGGGCTCGACGCCGGCCGGCTCTTTGGCTCTCTGGTCGGCGAAAGCGAAGCCAATCTGCGTACTGCGCTGCGCACAGCCGAGGCAATCGCGCCTTGCACGTGCCTGATTGACGAACTCGAAAAAGCGTTTGGCGGCAGCGGGGGCTATGACGGCGGTACGTCAGCTCGGGTGTTCGGCGGTCTATTGAGCTGGCTTCAGGACAAGCGCGCTGACGTGTTCGTTGTCGCCACGGCTAACGATGTGTCCAAGCTGCCTCCAGAGCTCCTGCGCAAGGGCCGGTTCGACGAGATCTTCTTCGTTGATCTTCCGGACGCGGAGAGCCGGGCTGAAATCCTGGCCATTCATCTGCGGCGAGCCGGGCACGAGTTCAAGAAAGCAGACCTGGCCGAAGTTGCGCGTATCTCAAAGGGCTACACCGGCAGCGAACTCGAAGCCGCCGTGCAGAGCGCGCTGATTGAAGCGTTCACTGACAAGGAGCGCAAGCCAACAGCGGCCGACATGGCAAGGGCGATCAAGAGCACGGTGCCACTATCGAAGACCATGGCGGAGCGCATCAATGTCCTGCGCGAGTTCTGCAAGACCGGCCGGGCTGTTCCAGCAGGAGGAATGCTGGAGGATGACGAAGCCAGGACGCTGGGCAAGCCTGCGGCACTGGACGTGACCTGAACGGAGGTGAGGCTTGGCTGGGCCGTCCCTGACGAGGGCGGTCCAGCCAACAACGCCGCGCTTTTTCTCTCGCTATCTACTGACGCGTGCCGAGGCAGCATAATGCCGCTCCCGTTACCTCCCCTAAGAGCATTCGGAGTCCCACGCTTGAAACACGGCCAGTATCCCGGGCCTGCTCGCTATAATTGAACCGTTCAATGATGGGACAGCGGGGGGGCGCTGGGGCCGCGATCTCGTGCCGGTGGGGTTGTTGGAAGATTCAAAATCGGTGAGGATTAGACCCTCATTCAAGAGACCGCCAAGATGACGTGCTCGTCGTTAGGCTCCGCCATGATGCCCACCAGGCACGCCCATCTTCCTCCTTGACGTTCACCCCCGAGCCCGCTATAGCAACTCTCGGTTCCTGTTACGGCCGTCCCGTTCCAGTTCAAGGAGGAGTTATTCCATGGCGAAGGCAGCTAAGAAGTCCACCCGCAAGCCCAGTGCGGCATTCATGAAGCCCATGCAGCCCGATGCGGTGCTGGCACCGGTCATTGGCGACAAGGCCATGCCGCGCACCGAGGTCGTCAAGAAGCTCTGGGCCTACATCAAGAAGAACAGCCTGCAGGACGCCAAGAAGAGGACGATGATCAACGCCGACGAGAAGTTGACGGAGGTCTTCGGCGGCAAGAAGCAGGTCTCCATGTTCGAGATGACCAAGCTGGTGGGGAAGCACCTGGGGTAGACCCGTCACCGGCGCATCTCGGGTGTCTCTCCCATGGCGGCGGCAAGTATCCGCGCCGCCTCGGAAGTGCTAGCGTATTCCCTTATCGCCTCATGCGGCGCGACGGGCCCAGGCCTTCCGACGTGGCGGTCGGCGGGGTATGTATGATGGGGCGGGGAAGCGGAGACGAGTTGTGTCCCCATTCGTTCAAGCTCGCGGTGGTTGCAAAGTGGGTGGACTCACTTTTGTGGGAAGGCCCATGGTCGGGGTCGCGCCATTATAACCTCGGGCTGCCGCAAGGAAGCGGACATGAACTATGGGGAAGCCCGCAAGTTCGGCCGGCAGGCTGCCGCCGCGCATGGGAGCCACCGTGATGCTTAGCCACTTACAGGCCGCCACCCTTTCGTTCCTCCTCGCGGTCTCCGCGCACGCTGCGGTCAGCTTCGTGGATCCCGCTGGCGCCGACGAGAACCCCGGCACGGAAGATCGGCTCTGGAAGAACATCCAGCGGGGCGCCGACGCCGCAAAGCCGGGCGATCGCGTCGTGGTCAGGAAAGGAACCTACGTCGAACGCGTCCAGTTCAACGTCTCCGGCAAGCCGGATCTGCCCATCATCTTCGAGGCGGGTGGCGAGGTCATCGTCAAAGGCCCGGCGTCGCTCCAGCACTGGGAAGCCATCTTCGACATCCACAAGAAGAGTTACCTCGTCATCAAGGCATTCCGAGTCCAGGACTCCAACTGGTTCGGGATCGGCATCCACAACAGCCAGCACATCCTTGTCCAGAACTGTGCCACCGTCAACACGCAGGCTTCCGGCATCTACGCGCGCAATTCCGAACAGATCGTCATCGAAGGGAACGACGTGACCATGGCCTGCTTGTACGAAGGCGACAAGGGCGGTGCCCAGGAGTGCATCTCCATCGCCAGCGTGAAGGGTTTCCGCGTCGTCGGCAACAAGGTCCACGACACGACGGGCAAGAAGAACGGCGGCGAGGGAATTGACGCCAAGGAGAGCGCGCAGGATGGGGTCATCGAGTCCAACACCGTCTGGAACCTGCCACGGCTCGGCATCTACGTGGACAGTTGGAACGGTCTCGCCAAGGGCCTCGTCGTTCGCAGGAACATGGTTCACGATTGCTCGTGTGGGATTGCAGTCTCGTCCGAGGACGGCGGCACCGTCGAGGACGTGACGATCGCCAATAACCTCGTCTACAACAACCGCGCGCTAGGCATCGTGATCTCGGCGTGGGAGAAGAACGGGCCGAAGCGGAACATCACGATCGTCAACAACACGGTCGTCGGCAATGGGAACCGGCAGGGCAACTGGGGCAGCGGCATCGTCATCGAGAAGACCGGCGCCACCGGAGTCGTCATCCGCAACAACATTTGCAGCCGCAACGTCGAGAATCAGATCCTCGACGAGTCGGGGCATAGCCCGACCATTGACCACAATCTTCTTGAGGGCGGACGGAAAGGGGCGAACGACACCAAGGGGGAAGCGGCGGTGCAAGGCGATCCGCTCTTTGAAAACGCGGCACAAGGGGACTTCCACCTGCTGCCCAACAGCCCGGCCATCAACGCGGGAGCGGAGAAGCTCGCGCCGGCCGATGACTTTGACGGGTTCCCGCGGCCCTACGGTCCGGCCTTCGACATCGGCGCCTACGCAGCCCACCCGGAAGGCGCGAAGCCAGAGGCCGCAAAGCGCAAAGTCTCCACGCCCGCGGAGTTCAGGTGAAGGCTGACTGCGGATAGCCAGCGTCTTGATCCTCCGACAAACAGGGCACCTCCAGCCGCCAGAACGACGATCTCAGCCCTGGAGGTATCTTTGGCCGGTTCGGGGATCCAAACGCGAATCTTGGCCCTGAAACCTCCAATATCGTAGCCGCCATCATCGCGGGCGCCTGCGTTCCGCCATCCTCTGACACGTGACGAGACGAGCAGCATAATGTCGGTCTCACTACCTCCCCTAAGCTCCCTCGGAGTCCCACGGCACGCGAATACGGCTGTGCCAGATTTGCAAGGACAGGAAGGGCTGACTGGCCCCCCCAACCCCATCTACTCCGCCATGCCGGTGCTGTTCATACTTCTCGGTGGCTAGGACGACCGTCTACGCCC
>JBEKKG010000187.1:0-10229 GCA_050010835.1 Planctomycetota bacterium | reverse complement strand
CCTGGCGGAGAACCATTACCAGCGCAATGAACTTGAGTTCACCCGCGGCAAGTTCCGCGTGCGCGGCGACGCCGTGGAGGTCTTCCCGGCCTACGACGAGACCGCCGTGCGCATCGAGCTGGAGGACGAGCGCATTGCGAGCTTGCAGGAGATCAACCCGCTGACGGGCGAGATTCAGCATGACCATGAGCGCGTGGCCATCTTTCCCGCCAAACACTATGTCATGCCGGAGAACAACCTGGCGCGGGCCTTGGTAGGCATAGACCAGGAGTTGTCCGAGCGGCTCACGGTCCTGCGCGACCAGGGCAAGCTGCTGGAAGCCCAGCGTCTGGAGAGCCGCACGCGCTACGACCTGGAGATGATGGAGGAAGTCGGTTATTGCAGCGGCATCGAGAACTACTCCCGCCACCTCGACGGCCGCGCGCCGGGAAGCCGCCCCTACAACCTGATGGACTTCTTCCCGCGCGACGATTACCTGTTGTTCATTGACGAATCGCACGTCACCATCCCGCAGCTCAACGGCATGTTCAACGGCGACATGTCGCGCAAGCGCACGCTGGTGGAGCACGGTTTCCGCCTGCCCAGCGCGCTCGACAACCGGCCTATGAAGTTCGCGGAGTTCGAGGCCCAGGCGCCTGCGGCGACCTACGTTTCCGCCACGCCCGGCCCCTACGAAATCCAGAAGTCCGGCAGCCGGGTCATCGAGCAGATCATCCGGCCTACCGGGCTGGTTGATCCGCCTATCGAGATCCGCCCGACCGCGGGGCAGATTCAGGCCCTCCTGGAGGAATGCCGCCGCCGCGCGGCCCAGGGCGAGCGGGTGCTCATCACCGCGCTGACCAAGCGCCTTTCCGAGAACCTGGCGACCTACCTGCGCGAAGCCGGCCTGCGCTGCCGCTACCTCCACTCGGAGATTGACGCCATCGAGCGCGTCCAGATCCTGAAAAGCCTGCGCCTGGGGGACTTCGACGTGCTGGTCGGCGTGAATCTTCTGCGCGAGGGCCTCGACCTGCCGGAGGTCTCGCTGGTGGCCATGCTCGACGCCGACAAGGAAGGCTTCCTGCGCAGCCGCAGTTCGCTCATCCAGAACATCGGCCGCGCCGCGCGCAACCTCAACGGCCGGGTCCTCCTCTTCGCCGACACCGTCACCGACGCCATGCGCCAGACCATTGAGGAAACCGGACGCCGCCGCAAGAAACAGCTTGAGTACAATGCCGCCCACAACATCACCCCGGTCTCCATCCGCAAGGCCATCACCGAAGGCATCGAAGCCATCGTCAAACAGCGGGTGCTGGAGGAGGAAGTCACGGGCATCAATGGCGCCAGGCTTGCCACGGCCGAAGAGATCAAGACGCTCGAAGAGGAAATGGAGCGGCTGGCGGAAGAACTGCGCTTCGAAGAGGCCGCGGAACTGCGCGACAGGATTCTGGAACTTGAGGGCCAGGCGCGCCCGCAGCCCGGCATCGGCGGCCTGCGCCGCAAGAAGCGCACGCCCCGCGGCGTGCCCGCCAAGGCGGAACACGGCATGGAAGCCCCGGCGGCTTATGGACGCTTCGGCCGCTCAAAATTCAAGAGGCCCGGCTGAATGTACCACGGGCGTCTCGCCCGTGGGTATGTTTCAGGCGAGCCGGGAGTGTTTCATTTCAGTTAGGAGCGGCGGGCGCCTCGCCCGCCGTACCACGGGCGAAGGCGCCCGTGGCTCCTCGGCAGGCTAACTGAGATGAAACACTCCCAGGCGAGCCCTGTCCAACCACTCATCCTTGACGCCGTGTGCTCTTGCGCTTAGAGTACAGGACTTGGCTGGCTGGAATCTGCTGGAATTGGGAACACTGCCCGCAGATCAGGCGGCGACAACATGTGGAGAGAGATTGCCTATGTGCAAGAAACTGTTCAGTACGGCCGCGCTCCTGTGCCTCGCGGTGCTCGCAACGCAGGCTGCGGAAGAGAACCCTTTGAAGAATGCCAAGGTGGGCGACTTCGTCTCCCACAAAATTACCACCAATGCGGGCGGCATGGCCATGAACATGGAGACCAAACGCACAATCATCAACAAGACTGACACCGAAGTAACCATCGAGACATGTACCAAGGCAATGGGACATGAGACGAAGAATACCCGTGTCGTGAAACTAGACGAAAAGTTCGATCCCAAGGAGATTATCCTTAAGGCGCAGCCAGGCGCGACATTCAAGGAACTCGGCAAGGGCGAGGAGACAATCACTGTCGCCGGCAAGGCAATGAAGACCACTTGGACAAGCTATGAGCTCACCGGTGTAGGTGGCCAGGCGGCGGTCAGCATGAAGGGTAAGGCCTGGGTTTGCCCGGATGTGCCGCTGGGCGGCATGGTGAAGTCCGAATCAGACATGGGCGGCAGGGGTACGATGACCGTGGAACTCGTGGACTTCGGGACCGCCAAGTGAAGCGCGCAAAGACGCGGGTTACGGCCTGCGCCCCTGCAGCCTGGCATTGGCCTGCCCGACCAGTTCGATCATGTACGCGCGCTCGTTGGTGAAGTCCACGTTGCAGTCCTGCTTCTGGCTCTCCAGGTCAAAGACCCAGAAAGCCGCCAGCGGGACTTGGTGTTTTTCTATAGCGGCCAGGAACTCCTCGAAGACCGGCCGCTCCTTCTCGCCTAACTGCTTCTCCGCGCCAAATTCTCCCAGAAACAGAGGTTTCTTGGCCTGGACTGCGTACTTGTTCGCCAGGCCGACGGCCGCCTCGATGCTCTGCGCGCCGCCCGGGTAGCCGTTCTTCTTATCGTGATAAATGTGCACGCAGATCGTATTGATCGGGTCCGGGTTGTCGCGCAGCAGGATCTCCGCGAACTGCGCCTCAGTGTCCGGCTTCCACGTCCTTTCCGTCACGTTGTGGTATGCCGACGGCCGTGGCGCGGCGTTGCCCGAGATGATTACGCGCGCCGCATCCAGCTTCCTCACGGCCTCAGCGAAAGCCACGAACGCCGCGCGCGCCTGGGGGAATTCCAGCTCGTCCGCCGCCGTCCGCTCCTTGGGCGTCCCCAACTGCGGCCAGCACGGCGGGCGGTGCTGCGCGCGGTTGGGCAGGTCGCACGCCAGGTTGTACTCGTTTCCGAATTCCCAGCCCCAGATGATTGCGCGGTCCTTGTAGCGCCCCACGATCTCTTCCGTGTAGCGGCGCAGCAAGGCGCTCGTTTTGCTGCCGGAATTGCCGTACTGATCGAGATGTTCGCCGGCGATGTCCGGCGCGGTGGCCACATGCCAGAAGAGCGACGGAATCAACCCCACGTTGGCTTCCTCCGCTGCCTGGACCACGTCGTCGAGCCGCCGGAAGAACTCGTCCTTCTTTTCGAGATACAGCTTCTGTTCCACGGGCCAGTACCCGCCGCACATGAAGCGTACGAACGGAATTCCAGCCTTGTACAAGGCGTGCAGTTTCTCTCTGTACGACTTGTCCTGAGCGTTCTGGATATTCCTTTGGAACAGGTTGAAGTAGTTGGCCCCGATGCTGCGGTAGGGCTGGCCGTCCTTCAGCAACACGCCGTCCCGGACATACAGCCCCAGCGGCTTCTCGGTCTCGGCAGCCGCCCCCGCGAAAGCACAGGCCATTACAACAAGACAAGAGACAATGCGCATCATTCCAGCCTTACGCTTCCCAGCACCGTATGTTTTGCTCCTTCGCGCAACAGCTCACTCCTCATTAGATGGACTTCCTGCGCGGTCCACTCGCCCAGCGCGCCCACCTGCGCCGCCTGAATCTGGCCGCCCAGGCGCGCCAACTCGCGGAAAGGCACGCTCTTCACCCGCCCGATGGTCAGGTGCGGATGGAACTCGCGGTTCTCATTCTTCTCCGCGAAGACCGCGGTTTCTTTCTCCACGGCGGCTTGCAGGTCCAGCAGCACGGCCAAGTCGCCGCCTACCCCTACCCACACCACGCTGGGGTGTCTGGGGTTCGGGAAACAACCCAGGCCTTCCAGCGTCAGACGCAGCGGCTTGACGCCCTGGCAGGCCCGCTTGACGGCCGCCTCCAGATCGCCCAGCACGGACGCGGGAATGTCCCCAAGGAACTTGAGGGTCAGGTGAATCTGTTCGCGCCGCATCCAGCGCACGCCGTCGAATCCCAGGCGGCGCTGCGCTTTCTCCAGGTCGTCCAGCAGCGCGGGCGCAACGTGGATCGAGATGAAAGCGCGAATCGTTTCATCCTGTGCTGGCTCAGCGCTCATCCCTCACCCCTTGCCTCTCGCCCCTGACCATTGATCGGCGTCTCAACTGGTTGTCTTAACTTCTTTTTTCGGCTCCTCCTTCGGCGTGGGAGCAGGCTGCGGTGGCGCCTCGGCGGGTTTGGGCGGGGCCGCCGGCGGCAATGCGGTGGGCTTGGATTCCTCGCCGTGCTGGCGCGCGCGCAGGGAAAGGAGGATCGCCTCATGAACTCGCTCCTCCATGTCCCTGTGCCGCGTGTAGAACGTCTTGTCTTTGGCTGTGGTGATCTCAACGGTAAGCTCCGGGGCGTCCGCAAACTTGCCGCGGCTGTCAATGCGGACCTCAACCTTCGAGTATTCTATGTACGGGGCCTCCAGGACCGTCAGGCGCCCGCCCAACTCCTCTTTGTCGGTGCGCTGGATCTGCTCGGGTTTTACCGCTGCTTCCGCGGCGAGGGCTTTCACAGCCGCTGCGATCAAGCGGTCATGCGGAACGGAGTAGCAGCGGCTGGTGGTGCAGCCGTACAACAGCACTGCCGCCGCGGCGGCCAAGGTTGTCAGGAAACACGTGCGCATTTACGTTCCTCCTCAAGTTGTTCCACCGGCAGATTATCGTGTCCCGGGGCCACAGCCAATGCAAAACGCAGAAGAAAGCTGCTGTAGCGCAGGCTTCCAGCCTGCCGCCGCCATGCAGGCAGGAAGCCTGTGCTACATTCACGCCGGCGGCGCCTATGTGCTTGACATTTCCCCGGAAGGCTTGAAGGTGCTGAGACCAAACCAGTCTGTTGAAGGAGTTGAGGACTGAAGGTCATGGGCGGTTTTCGCTGTGTTGGTCTCGTTGTCTGGTTCTGCGGCTTCGCCCTGGGCGCCGCGGAGTTCCAGATTGGCCCGGAAATGTCGCTGGACAGTCTGGCCATCGCGGCAGGCGGTTCCAGCTACCTGGCCGTCTGGCGCGGACTGGCGCCGGCGCCACAAATGCTGGGCGCGCTGGTCAGCACTACAGGCGTGGTCTCCACCGCGTTTCCGGTTTCCGATGCGGCGAGCGCGCCGCTGCCGAACCTGGTCCAGCGCTCAGCGGCAGCTTTCGACGGCACGAACTTCTTTGCGGTCTGGGCGGACAACCGGGCCGGCGGCGCCGGCATCCGCGGGGCTCTCGTGACGCCGCAGGGCAGTGTTGTCGGCGGCGCCGATTTCCTGATTGCCCCCATCAGCCGGACGAACAACCTGGCGCCGCAGTGCGTTTTCACCGGCGCGGGCTTTCTCGCAGCCTGGCAGGACGCCGCCCAGAACTCGGCTCCCGGCACGCAGATCTTCTATGCGCTGGTGTCGAGCCAAGGCGTCGTGAGCGCGCGGGGCGCCTTGCCGCTGGGCCCCAATCAGAACTGCTCGCTCGAATGCCTTGCGGCTGGGACGGCCTATGAGGCGCTGCTCGTTTTCCAGGACCTCGGCGCGTCACCCAATGAGACGCGCGGCGTGCGAGTGAACACGGCCGCCAACACACTCTTGGATCCGCCCGGCGGCCTCCTCTTATTCACGCAGGATTTCAGCCCCATTGGTTTCGGGGCGCCCGTCGGAGCGGCGTACGTTGGGCTGCCCGCCCTGCCCGCCGGCGGCGGGGAGTATTGGATCCTCAGTTCCTACAGCGCCCAGATTGATTCCTCGGTCTTCGTAACCCGCTTGCTGCCGGATGGCACGGTCATCCGTCCGTTCCAGCCGTTCGCCGAAGTGGGCCAGGGGACCACGGGCCTGGCCGAGGATGCCTTTCCGCGCACGTTTTACAACGGCAACGGCGAATTCCTGTTCCTGCGCAATAGCAAGGTCAGCGACACGTCCTTCCACATCCTTAGCAAGCGCGTCGCCGCGGGCCTTGCGGACAATGCCCATGACCCCAACATACCGGTGCCCGCCGTAACTCCCCCTACCGCAGGCCTGCTCATCGGCCCGGACCGCGACCCTAACATGCTGGTCATTGATACCGCTTCGCAAGGCATTCTCGACGGCGCCGTGGCTGCTGCCATCGGCACCCAGTACTTCGTGGCTTGGATGGACGGCCGACAGGGCGCGCTCCAACCCGCGGCGCAGTTGAACGTCTACGGGCTGTTGTTGGACGGCACCGCGGCCGGCGACACGAGCAGACCGGCGCTCAAGGCCGTGGCGCGCGCCAGTCCCCTCTTCGGCTCGTCGCCCTTGAAGGTCTATTTCGGCACGAGTGGCTCAGCCGGCATTGCTGATTCGGTCCACTGGGACTTCGGCGATGGCGCCTCCGACATCCTGGGCATCACGAGCCACACTTACGCGAGCCCAGGTTATTACCTCGCGGTGTTATCGCTGCTTCACGCCGGCTTGGCGGTGCGTGATTTCGTGCGCATCGGCGTGGACGAAGCGGGCACTGGCGGGACGGGCGGGCCGCCGCAAGGGATCGGCGGCACGTTGGGGCCTGTCAGCAACGGAGTGAACACCAATGTCGTTTGCACCGGCTTGACTGTGTCTCTTGACTTCACGAAGACCGGCGCTGACAGCCTGCGCTTGGCCGGCTATCTGGATTCGGCGGTGATGCCCGCGTTGGCCACCGGCCAGAACGGGACGCTGGCCATCGCCGGCAAGACTTATTCTTTCACGACTTTGGTTGGCGGAACGTATGCCACAAGCAATGGCAATGTGCCCGTGGTCAAGGTGGGGATCAATCAGACGAACGGGTATTTCGTTTTGGCAACGAGCAGCGACGGTTTACGCGCCTCTTTTGCTGCCCTCGGCGCCAACAATGAAACCGTAGCCAAGCCGGGCACGCAACTCACGATCCCCTTGAAACTCGACTACGCCGGCCTGGACCTGAACTCCTACATCACCGCGACCTACACTGCCACAGCGGGCAAAAGCGGCCAGGTGAACTATACCTTCGGCTCGAGCGGCTACCCAGGCAGCGGCTACTTCCGTGTTCTTGGAGCCGGGGCGACCGAAAGCGGCAAGGTGGGTGCAATAGTCCACACGTTCGGCGTCGTGGGAAATTGGGCCCGCGGCGGCAACGTACCGCTTGCAAAAGCTGACAGTGGGGCCTGGCGCATTACGCTGGGCAACTATGAGGAAGACATCCCCGTCACAAGCCTGGTGGCTAACAAAGGAGTTTATACTTATGCCGGTGTGCAAGGAAAGAGGGGAATCACTGGATTCTACTACAATACCGGCACGGGCGCCTTCAGTATCGTGTGGAGAAACGTGCCGGCCGAGGGCCCCCGCCCCTCGGGCATGGTGTTGGCGAGTACCCTTTTCTGGCGGGCTGACATGGCATTGTCGGTGAGTTTGGATTTGGAGGACGGCTCTGAGTTCCAAGGCAGCGCGTATGTGCGTCTAGTACGGGCCAAGCTGAATGCGAAGAGGTGGACGTTGAGATAGTACTATTTCCCTGGCGCCGCCGCCAGTTGGGTAAGAATATCGCGCACAAGTTTGGCCGAATTGGCCGCAGCGCTTTTGTTGAAGCTGGTTGAATCCTTGATCGCATTGGCGTCCGCCAGGTCGCTGACACTGCGGATCACCAGGCACGGCACGCCCTGTTGGCAGCAGGCCTGCATTACGGCTGCGCCTTCCATCTCGACCGCGTCCGCGTTGAAATCCTTTCGCAGGGCGGTTCTCTTCTGCTGGTCGGCCACGAACATGTCGCCGCTCACGACGACGCCCTTGATGATCCTGGGTGTGCGCTCGCCCGCCGCCGTCTGCAAAGGCTCGAGCTTCAGGCGCGCGATGGAAACATCGGCCAGCTTCAGCAGGGCGGGGTCGGCGGGGAAGAAAACGGGGTTGCGCTGCCCGGTGATGGGGTTGCGGGTGCCTTTGGGCCGCAGCCCCTCGGCCAGCAGGTCGCCGAAGTCGTGGTGCGCCGTCTTCTCGGCGACAACAATGTCTCCGGGACCCAGGTCGGGATTGATGCCGCCCGAGATGCCTGTGACCAGCACCTCAGCGGGCTTGAAGTGCTCCAGAAGCAGCGTCGCGCCAATGGCCGCATTCACCTTGCCGATGCCCATCTTGGCCACGACCACGTTGCGCCCGTTCAGCTTGCCCGTGGTGAATTTGAGCTTCTCGATCGTAAGCGGCGCCGGGTTCTCCAGGGCCTCGGTCAGAAGCAGGACCTCCAGCGTCATGGCGCCCAGGATGCCGGTGACAGGCGGAGCGGTCTCCTCGCCCGCGCGCAAGGGCGCGGCACTGCGCCACAACAGAAAACTCAGACAAAGCGCAAGCAGGATTGGACGCATGTGGTCTCCTTAATCGAAAATCTAAAATTCAAGGCGCCGCTTCACAGCAGCCCCCTGATCTCCTCGTTCGCCGCGGCCAGGCGGGAGGACATCAGACGGATCACAAAAGTATGGAACTCGATCGCCACCTCGGGATGCTCGCGTTCCAGTTGCGCGAGTTGCCCGGCGCTGAGCTTGCGCACGCGGCACGAGCCGCAGGCGACCACGTCCGCGGAACGCGGCTGCTTGGAGTACAGCCCCATCTCGCCGACGATCGTGCCCGGCCCGAAGGTGCGCAGGCGTTTGGTCTGGCCGCCGTCCAGCCGCATCAGCACCGAGAACTCGCCGCGCTCGATGAAGTACAGCGAATCGCCGGGATCGCCGCGCTGGAACAGCGCCGCGCCGTCCTCCAGCTTGCGCGTTTCGCAGTACGTGATCAGCACGTCGAGCGCCTGGGCCGTGAATTGCGAGGAAAGAATGCGCCGCAAGCCCACTTCGGCCAAGATCATCGAGCCCAGGGCCGCGTCCGCCAGCCCTGGAGCGGCTGCGGCCGGAACCGCGGGCGGGCAGGAGGCCTGCGCCACTTCGTACAGCAGATTGTCCTCGACCCACTCCAGCCCGTGATCCATGTCGGCGAAGACCTTGACTCCGCGCTTGGACAGGAACTTGGTCTGCTCCAGAACGGCCTGGACCTCCGGGCTCAGGGCGCTGAGCAACAGGCGCGCCTCGTGGGCCGTGCAGATCTGCTCCAGCTTGTTGAAGCTGAGCACCGCCGAGGCATCCAGCCCCTGGACGAGGCGGAAATCCAGCAGCAGGAACCTGGCCTGCTCCTTCTCCACCAGCGCCCGGCAGGTCTCCACAATCGCGCTGGAGGTGCCGAAGAAGATGTACCCCTGCAACGCCAGCGCCCGCGCGGCCCGGCCTTTCTCGCGCAGGAGCACGGTCTGCTCCAGCGCACGTTCTTTGTTGGAGAAATGCGTGCTGCTGGAGAAGCAGTGTTTGATGCAGCTTGTCTGGCTATAGCTGTAAGCGAAGAACGCCGTCGCGACCACCAGTCCGAAGGCCACGCCGGAGATCATGCCCTGGCCGGCGATCAACAGCAGCATGCCGGCAACCAGAACGTACTCGATCAGCGGCAGCTTGAAGAAGGCGTCCCAAATCCATTCCCGCAGCATGGAAAGCCCCAGGTAGAGCAGCACGCCGGCCAGGACCGGCCGGGGAAAGTACGCAACCGCGGGCGTGAAGAGAAACGTGGCTCCCAGGCACAGGGCCGCCATGATGATCCCTGCCGCCCGGCTGCACGCCCCGGCTTTGAAGTTCAGCAGACTGCGGCTGATGGAGATGTACCCGGTTATGCCGCCGCACACGCCCGAGAATATGCCGGCCAGGCCGTTAACGCGCAATTCGCGGTCGAAATCCACGTCGTACTGTGTGGCCAGATCGAGGCCCGTGGCGTTGAGCAGGATGGTGATAATGACCACGATCACCATTGCCAGAAAGTTCTGCCATTCCGGGAACAGCGCTTCCCAGCGCACCAGGTCCAGTTGCGCCCGCGCGAAGAGTGGAGGCATGGCCAGGTTGCCGGGCGGAAGCGGCTGCAGGAGCAGGCTCTTCTCCCGCGCTGTTTCCACGCCGAGCCCTGAAAAGTGCAAGCCCACGTAGAACAGCGCCACGCCCGCGACCAGGACCACGGGCATCACAAGATAGTGTTTGACATAGCGCGGGATAATCAGCAGGCACAGCGCCACGAACGCTGCCACCGCCCAGGCCACCGGCGGAATCTCTGGCGGCGCAAGAATGGTCTCCAGGGTCAGCGCACAGCCGGTCAGGACTTT
>JBEKKG010000186.1:0-10231 GCA_050010835.1 Planctomycetota bacterium | reverse complement strand
GAGTGGCGGTTGCCAACCGGCCCAACAGTCAACCGCCGTTATTCCACTTTCAGCCTTGCACTGCTAACGGACCCCTCTTATACTCTAGCGCATGTCTGTGTAATTCGTGGCCCTGCGCGGTACATCGCGGAGTCCGTACTATGGCCAACGACAGCAAGCGCCCCGGCGGCGACCTCTTCATCGTTGACAACAGCGATTCCGACTGGAAGGTGCTGCGCTAACCGGACAGGCTGGCCCTGCATGAACGAAGCGGACACTTGCCGAAAGCTCGTCCTGCCGAAGCTCGTGGCTTCCGGCTGGGACAACGACCCGCGCTCGTTCACGGAACAGCGCACCTTCACGGACGGGCGCATCGTCGTCACCGGGAACAAGGTTCGCCGCCTGGCGCAGAAACGCGCGGATTACATTCTGCGGTACACGCGCGACTTCCCTCTCGCGGTGGTTGAAGCCAAGGACAAAGGCGAACGGCTGCGCAAGGAGAAGAAGGACTTCTTTGACCAGTTTGGCCCGCAGGCGCGCGCCATCCTGGAGACGCTGCTGGAAAAGTACGCGGAACACGGTACAGCGCAGTTCATCATTCCTGACGTGCTGAAGGTGCCGCCGATTTTGGAACAGGGGAACGTGGTGGAGATTGTGCAGTTGTTTGGCGGGGCCGAGCGGCTCCGCGAGGCCGTGAACAGGTTGCAAACGCTGCTGTATGTTGCGTAAGGTGAAAAGGGACGCTCGCTGTTGCTTGCCACCGCCTTTGGGCGGTGGTAGGCAGGGCAAAGAGATATCCCAAAGCCGGCTTCAGCCGGCTTGATTGCCGAGGAGGGGCTTTAGCCATGGCCGGCCATGTTTTCAGCGAGATATTCCTGCACTTCAACTGGCATACCTTGGGTGACGCGCCGATGCTTGTGCCCGCGACAGAGCTGTTTGTCCACAACTACATTCGGAACCGCTGCCGCCAGACGAAGGGAGTATTCTTTCATGAGATTGGCGGAACAGAGACTCATGTGCATCTGGTCATCCGGATAGAACCCTTTGTTCTCATCAGCGATCTCATTGGCGAACTGAAAGGGGCCAGCAGCCATGAAACCAACAAACACGCCGGCAGGAAGGTGCTGGACTGGCAAAGGGGCTATGGGGTGGTGAGTTTCGGCAGGCGCCAACTGCCCTGGGTGATTGAGTATGTCAGGAATCAAAAGCAACATCATACCAAGGCCACAGCCAGCCCCCGGCTGGAAGCCACCGGGGATGAAATGGGAAGCCAGGCTGAAGCCTGCTCAACAGGTAGTCTGTCCACCCTTACCCCACCAGCTAAAGCTGGTGGCAAGCAACAGCCTCAAGCCAGCCCAGGCCGGATGGGAAGCCAGGCTGAAGCCTGCTCAGCAGGTAATCTGTCCACCCTTGCCCCACCAGCTAAAGCTGGTGGCAAGCAAGAGCCTCAAGCCAGCCCAGGCCGGATGGAAAGCCAGGCTGAAGCCTGCTCAGCAGGTAATCTGCAGGATTCTGGGGACACCCCACTTATCTCCACACACTGCTCCGCACCAAGAGCACCATTCGGAACACCCTACCCGCTTTCCGGCAAGAGTCGAGAGATAAGTGTGGTGTCCCCGGAATTCCCGCGATCCTCGCTCCACGCTCCCCGTTACTCCAGCACCAGGTACATGGCGTTGGCCGGCAGCGTCACGGCCAGCTTGCCGTCGGCAGCTATGGCCTGGACGGCGCTGTCCGTGGGCATCCCGTTGACGTCCAGCAGCACGGCCTTGGTCAGGGCCTTGTTGGCCACCGTCACGGTGCCTGCAGCGTTCTCGACCTGGAACGGCAACTTGCCCTCGCCTGTGGCAAGGATGCGATAGGCCGGCACCTGCTTGCCCTCGTATTTGACGCCCGTGGGCATGACCTTCCAGCCGCTGGGCCGGCAGGTGGTGCCCACCTGCACCAGCACCCGCGACGATTCCTTGATGGGTTTGCCGTCCAGCGAGACGACCACGATGGCGGCGTAGGCGTTGGCGCAGGCGATTTCGACGTCGGAGAGCTTCTGCGGGCCGGCGTCCCTCAAGAAGCCCGCGGCCGCCTGCACCTGTGGCGCGTCCACCCGGTAGATGCCCTTGCCCCAGTCGGTCTCGATCTGGCCGGTGATGCTGCGAGCGATCTTCTTGTCCCGGTCAATGTACCTGGCGAGGTCGGCCACCTCTGTCTTGTTGGGGTCGCTGTCGTACACCACCCGCACAGGCCCCACCAGGTAGGCCAGCGGGTCAGCGGCCGTCCTGACCTTCTCCGTCAGCACCATGTTGGCGGTGTCGCGGTTGGGGTCCCACCCGCTCTCCTCGGGGACCACGGGCACCTTGCGGTCCCAGATGTTCTGGAGCGCGCGGTGCTCAACGACGGCGGGCTGGCCTTCCTCAACCAGGCCCTGGCGATAAATCAGCGCCGCAGCGGGAAACTGCCCCAGCAGCATGGGCGTGTTCCAGGACCACTTGTAGTTGGTGGAGTCCGCCCAGCCCCCCAGGCCCGAGACTGACCAGAACGCGCCATTCATGCCGCTCAGCGACATCTGGGCGGCCACCAGCAGCGGGCCTTCCGATTGGTACAGGTCCGGCGGGGTCCACAGCGTCTCGGGAATGATGAACGGCTTGCCCACGGGCATCCGCAGGCTGGTGGGCAGCTTGACCGGCTCGCGGATCATGGACACGTCGGTGTAGTAGTGCTCGGGCATGATGATCCAGCCGGAGTTGACGCCGCTGTGCAGCCCGCCGGCGTAGATGTTGCGGGCCACCACGTCGCCGCACATGTACGACCAGTACTCTGCGTCCTGGCAGAGCACCGGGTCAACCGTCCGCCAGTTGCCGGGGTTGATGAGGCTCTTGCAGCCCAGTTCCTCGCGGAAGTACGTGATCATGTCCGCGTTGAACTGGCGCATGATCTCGGTGAGGAACTGGAGCTGGTCCGCCGAGCGGGCTTCATAGCCTGGGGCCTTGCCTTTCTTGGCCCGGCCGTCGCGGGTCAGGTCCCACACGTGCTGGAGGCCGGGCATGTCCTTGTCCCATTCGTCGGCCATGAACTCGGACTTGTAGTTCTGCCAGGCTTCCCGCGCCTTCTCGTATGAGCCGTACTTCTTCTCGAGGAACTGCCCGTAGAGTTGCCTGAGCTGAATGATGTGGGCGGGGCCGAGCCCGTGGAAAGTCCAGAACAGCAGGCTGTCCTCGTTCTGGAACTGGATGATGGCCATGGCAGGATCTTCGGCCAGCGTCAGGCCGGTATAAGGGTTCTTCCGCGTATACAACTCCTTCATCCAGGCCTTGTACCCTTCCTGCATCTTGGGATCGAAGAACAACAGGCCCTGCACGTCCTTGTCCTTGTAGCCGGGGATTCCCCAGCTCTCGGGCGCCTTGACCACGGCAGGCCAGTACGGCGACGCCATGGTATAGATGCCCGCGGATTTCAGTGCCGCGACGGTCTTGAAGTACTGGTCCAGGAACTTCTCGTCCACGTCAGTGATCTTGGCCCCGGCCTTGGTCACGGGGATGCCCGAGAAAAGGCGGACTATGTTCACGCCGCGCTTGGCCAGGAATCTCGCGTGCTCCTTCACCTTCTCGATGGGCGCGTTGTCGGGCCCGGAAAGCACCGCCCAGAAGCGGATGGGCTGGCCGTCGCCGCGCACAAAGTTGTTGCCGTCCATGGAGGTCTTGATGAAGCCATGCTCGCCGGCTTCCTTCTCGTTCAGGTTCCGCAGGTCCAGCAACGAGGCCGGGTCGAACTTATCCACCGGCGGCTTGAAGTCCCAAGCCTTTCCTTCTTCGTAAGCAGTCATGGCGCTCGGCGCCTTGTCGGTGGGCTTGTACTTGCCGTTGGGGCTGAAGGCGCCGGTGGTCAACACGAAGCAGTCCAGGCCGGCGTAGCGATCCTTGCCCTTGGTGCCGCCGAGGAACCAGGTGAACTTGTGCTTGCCGGCGGTCAGTTCCAGAGAGCCGGGGTTGAACCATGCGATCTTGCCCGGCCAGAAGGGGCTGCCGTCCGCGGCAACCGGGATGGCGTCAATCCCCTTCTTGATGTCCACGACGACAGGTTCCTTGTCGTCCAGCGTGTACTCCAGGCCAGTGCCCCCGAATGCCCGCACCCAAAGGAAGTACTTGCCCCCGGCGGGCGCCTCGACGGTAAAACTGGCTGTGTTGTGGGGCTTGTTCTCGTGCGCCCAGCCGCAGATCCAGGCTCCGCCGGAGAGCTCGTCCGGATTCGTGTTGTCCAACCCGGCGTTGGGCTCCAACTGCGCCTGCTCGGCCTTCTCGCCCTCAACCCAGATTAGGGCATCTTCCGCCAGCGCAACGCCAGGCAAACACGCCAGCACCAGGACCAGGGCTAGTCTTCTCAGCATGCGCAGGTTCCTCTGCCATCCGACGTTCCCCAGGAGACGGCTCGCCGACAGCAGCATGCCAAAGCCCGCGCCAGGGATACGGCTCGCCGTCACGTGCTTTGCATTCATGGGGGCTCTGGCTCAGCTCAGAAATCCGATCTTTGCAGTTCCTCGCCTCGCCGTCGCACTTCACGTGGGCGACGGCGAGGCGAGGAAATCCTGGCAACTGAAGAAAGGACTCAAAATGTAACCAACTGTGTTGACAATCCCGCCTTTTCAAAGAGGAACCAGGGCCGCATGGGGGAGCGTACCTCAAACCCGAAACCATCCCGGTGATCACGTGGGATGCGGCCGCCCCGGTAGTACCGGCCGCGCCAACCAAGTGCACATCACCAACACAGCCATCACCCCGCTCTCCGTAGGTCAGGCTTTGTAGCCTGACTGCCGTTACGGCTGCTCCTCGCTGATCCTCAGGTCCTCCACCATCGTCGTCGTCGCGTTGTGCCAGTCCGGCATCAGCGGCAGGAACACCAGCTCGTGCCCGGCCGTCAGCTCAACCTTCACGTTGATCGCCACCGGCTCGCCGCTGCGAGGCAGCGAGAATACCCGCACTTCTGTCGCGCGCTGCGTATCCTTCTTGAACAAGCCCAGTTTATACTCCTTCGCCCCGCCTTCCCACGGTTTACTCCGTGCCTGCGCCGTCACGCGGTATTCGCCCGACTTCGGCGTGATGAACACCAGCCCCGCGATGCGCTGCCCTTCGTTCCCCGTCCACGACCCGCGCACCGCGGCGCGGAACGCGCCGTCCGCCACGTTCACCGCCGGCTGGCCGCCCGCGTGGTTCTTCGCCGGGAACCACTCCGTGCCGTTCCAGAGCAGCGGCGTGTAGCATTCGGCCATCATCGGCTTGTCCGGCCACACTTGATCCAGCCGCCAGACCGGCTTGCCGTCCACCATGATTGGATTGCCTTCCGCGCTCCCTTTCTTCTGCCCTTCCCACGCTTGCGGCAGCCGGTACGCGACGCCGCCCTCGCCGCCGCCAAGCGACACGCGCAGGTCGCGCAGCGTCACGTCGCCGCCAGTGAACATGCCGGCGATACGCGGCAACAGCACCAGTTCCCCGCCGGCGACAAGCTGCGCCGTCGCGTTGACGGCGACGCTCTTGTCCCGCGCCAGATTCAACGACGCCGCTTCCGTCGCCGCGTCCTTCATCTTCTTCAGCACCGTCAGCTTCACCGGGTTATTCCCGTCCCACAGCTTCAACGTCGCGTTCGCTGTGACGCTGTACGTGCCCGGCTGCGGCGCGATGAAACTCAGCCCGCACATCTTCTCGCCTTGACTGGCGTTGTGCGACGCGCGGAACTCCATCCGTATCGCGCCGTCCTTCATCTCCGCTTTGGGTTGTCCGCCGAAGCCGTCCTTTAGCGCCAGCCACCAGCCGTCACGCCAAGTCAGCGGGCGGTAGTTTTCCGGCTTAGCCGGGTCCGGCGGCCAGATCTGATCCAGCCGCCACACTGGCTTGCCGTCCGCCAGCGCCGGATTGCCGTCGGCTGCGTCCTTCTTCGTGCCCTCCCATGTGGACGGCAGCCGGTACGACGAACCGCCCTTGCCGACGAAACTCGTGTTCTTCCGGTCCAGCGGCGTCAGCGCCGCCGCGAACGCCTTCCCGTCTGTCTTCTTCTCGGAATAAAGGAAGACAGGCCGCCCCGTCTTTGAGAGGACAAGTTTCTTGGGACACGCCGCCGCGTTGCCCATGCAGTCCTCGGCGATGAGGTCCGCCATAGGCAGCTCGACCGTCACGGCGGCCTTGGCTTCGCGGTCGGCATACGCGACCATAACGCCGCAGCCGTTGCGCAGGTCGTCAAAGATGCAGAAGTTGGCGCCCTCGGGCCGCACCCACGCCACGGCTTTGCTCAAGCCCACGTGGTGCGCGAGCGTGTTCCACGCAGGCACCAGCGGCAGCGGGTAGCCGTAGAAGTCCCACAGCATCGTGCCCGGCCCGCAGTAATCCCAGAAACTCATGCCGTGCTCTTCGTAGCCGGTATGGAACAGAATCGTCTTCTCCTGTCCGCACACGGTCAGCTCCGCGATGCTGCACACCATGGCGTTGGTGCTCTGCGCGGCGTTGTGGCTGGTGAGTGCCACGGCCGGCTCGTCCACCGCCGTGTTCGTGTACGCCCAGCCTTCGTTGAACCAGATCTCGATGTGGCCGCACTTCAGGTCCTCCAGCGCCGAGCGCATCCGCTTGAGCGCCGTGCCGTCCGCCAGCCACCCTTCGTGGTAGTCGTGCCAGGAAATCAAGTCTATGTGCTTGCCTGCGCCGCGTTCGAGCAGGTATCTGTTGAGCCCCGACGGAATGCCGTAGACGTTGTCCACCATCACCTTCGCGCTCGGATCCGCCTGCTTGATCAGCCGCGCGCTGCGGATCGTGAACTTCGCGTACTGGTCCTGCATCTTTTCCCAGCCGTCGAACTCCGGCTCGTTCTCGATCTCATAGATGGCCGAGCGACCCTTGTAGTGGTTCACCACGCCCGTCACGAAACGGTCCCACGCGCACTGCACCGTCAGGTCGTCCCAGCGTTTGTCGTCCGCGGGCCACTGCATGTCCTTCGGCAGCGGGTCGCTGTCCTTGGCGAACGCCCATTTCGGGCGGTCGTACAGCGTCACGGTCGCGGAGATGCCCAGCTTCTCCAGCATGTCCATCTCTTTGTCTAGCCAGTTCCAGTTGTCGCCGTCCTTGGGCTGCATCGTGGCCCACTTCGTGTGCGGATACCAGCGGCTCCACGCAAACCCCAGCTTCGCGCAGTTGCGCACATTATGCGGCCCGAAGTACGACCCGCCGAAGCGCTCCCTCCGGTCCGGCTTCGTTGCCGCCTTCGGATATGGCAGCGACGTCAACGGGATGTCCGAACTGTCCACAACCTTGCCATCCACCGCGGCGGAACATCGCGCCAGGACAAGGCCTGTCGCGGGCAGCCCCAGCGCGACCGTTTCGGTGACGGTCTTCCCCGCCGCTACGGTTGCCTCTTTCTCCGTCGCCTGGCCTAATGTTCGTTCGCCTTCGTAATCCACGAACTGCCAGCGCAACATGACCTTCTTTTCCGCCTGCCCCGGATTGAAGACCGACCCGGCCAGCGTCACCGTCTGCCCTTTCTCCAGTACGTTCGAGCTCTCGTCGCGGTAGCCCTTCAATTCGGGGCAGTTCACCTGGACTTCAACCTCGCGCCGCGGCACATACGCCTCTGCCCCCGCGCCGTATGCCACTGTGATTGCGTCGAACCACACCGGCTGGTCGTTATCGCCAAGCTGCAACATGTACGTCGGCCGTGGCCAGAAGCCGTCCTGAGCCACGTTGGGCGTGAACGTCGCCGTGTAGCGCTTCCACTCCTTGCCGATCTTGACCGGGTGCGTGCCTTTCAAACCCCACGTCATCCCGGCTTTGCAGCCAATCTCGCGTCCGCACGGCGTACACTGCCAGCCGATGGTCGTCCCCGTTTCGGCTTTCGCAGAAAAGCTGATCGTCACCGGCCTGCCCGGTTGCAGCAGAAACGCGGCGCTCTGGATAAGTCCCTTGGGCAATCGCAGCGCATATTCCCCGTGCGCCGCGTCGCCGCGCACAGCTTCCGCGTTGGTCTCGCAGAACCAATATCGCGTGCCGCCTTCGAACGAACCGTTCTTCAGCAGGTTCGCGCTCTCTTCACCCGCGGAACCGGCCCCCGCCGCGACCAACCACATTGCCGCCGCCACAACGTTCCTCATGCGCCTCCTCCCGCCGTTCCTCACGCTCCTCTCTGATACACCGCAGCCTTCTCCCGGCAACAGCAGCAGTAACAGAACGGCCGCGCGCAAATACTCCAGCGCCTTGAGATGATCCACCCGCATCCCCGTGCGTTCAAGAATCCGCAACGCCGACTGATAAATCGCATCCATCTCGGCCCGGCTCAAAAACCGAATCGCTTCAATGGCTGAAGTTGTCATGCGCCGTCAATCCGTTCCACTTTCCAAATCGAGACCTGCACCGGCAGCAACGCCGCCACCCCATCAGCGATCTCGACATCCTTGTACTGGCCTTGTGCCAAATACCTGCAGGCGCGGTTGGGGCCCGGAACTGTTGCGCTACGGGCCCTGAACTGCAGGGCGCACCCTCAGCTTCTGGATGTAGAGATTGCGGTCCTCTGGCGGACGGTACTCGTCGTTGGTGTAGACGAGCTTTATTTCGTGCTCACCCGGCGAGACTTCGGTCGTAAGCGGGTACGTCCGCGAGGCATCGGATTTGAGCTCGATGGTGCTTACCAGCTTGCCGTCAAGCTGCACGTCAACGATCGGGTAGATGTTCTGCACCGGCGAACCGCTCGCAACAAGCTCGAACGTGTACTTGCCGCCTGTGGCGAACGTGAGCCTGGTGGTGACATAACCGTTCGTGGCAAGGCAGACCTGTTCCGCACTCCGGCTGAAGTGCGCCATCTTCTTGTCTTCGACCAGGTCATTGGGGCCGACGCAATAGCTCCACGTTTCCTCGAAGTCCGCGCCCAGCGCCGTCAGAAGCCCCTGCGCGTATTGCAGCGCCTTCTGCGTGTTCCGCATCTCGGTGCTCCACGCGATCTCGTCCAGCACCGCGCAGCCTCTGCCGGCGTCGAAGCGCGCAACGAACGCCGGACGGGTCAGCGCGACGTAGCCTTCGCTGCCGGTCGGCATGCGCACGATGTCCACCTGTTTCACGAACATATTACGGTCCTCGCCGGGCTTGCTGGCGTCGTTGATGTAGCTGACTTTCACGGTGTGCGAGCCTTTCTGCAGGTCGCAAGGCGCGGACACGGTCATCCAATCGGGGCTGGGAACGGAGATCATATTCACCGGCTCGCCGTCCACGGCCACCTCCATCATGGGCCACACGTTCTCCATTGGTGTGCCCTTGGCTGAAACAGCGATGCCGTAGCGGCCGCCTTCGGCTATCTCGATCTTCGATGACACCGCGCCGTTCGTGAACATGTCCACGTGGTCGCCGTTCGCTCTTACGAGCTGGCCTTCGATGGACATGTCGGTTGCTTTCAGCGAGAGGACAATCGGTCCGGTCTTGTGCGAGGAAAGCGCGTAGTCGGCAACGCCGTCCGCGAGCGGCGTGTGGGCGTAGCCGGGGCCTTCGTGCTTGCCGAGCCAGTAGAGCGATTCGCGCGTCCAGCCGCACGTCAGCGGATCGTCCCGGTTGATCGCCACCACGCCGGCCCGCTGCGCCTGCAACGCAACGTCCTTTGGGAAGATGCCGCCGAGCTTCTCAAAAGTCTGGGGCTTCAGGTTGAGGAAGAGCGCCCGTCCGCCGGACTCCAGGTACGTCCTGATCTTCTTCTGCTGCGCAACGACTTCGTCCACGTCGCCGGCAAGAATGAGCAGTCCCTGCGGCGGAAGCTCGGTTTGCGCCAGCTTGCCCGTCACGTCCGTGAATCGCAGATTCAGGCCGGCGAGAAGCTGCTTGAAGTCAGGCGAGTCCGACGCGACCAGTGTCTGCCGGGTCTCCGGCGTGAACGTTGCGAGATAGTTCAGCGCATTCTGGAGAATCTGTCTCGCTGCCGGCTCGACGCCGAGCTTTTCCATGAGCCGGAGTTGGCAAAGCAGGAACGTGCCCTTGCCACGCGGGAGTTCGAGGAGCGGCGCGTGGGAAAGGCCCGACGCGCAGCCCGAGACGACGATGGGCCGGCACCCACCGCTCGTGGGGCGCACGATTTCGTGGTCCGACACAAGATTGCCGCCGCGCCAGAACTTGAGGTCGTCCGCCGAGACATCTTTCAACGCAGCATGTTTCGGCACCTGCGGGAACGTCATGGTCGAAGCGTAGTCGCTGAGCTGCACGGCCAGAAGGTCGTCGGGATATTCCGCCTGCGGCAGCACGATCGCCGGCGC
>JBEKKG010000185.1:0-10233 GCA_050010835.1 Planctomycetota bacterium | reverse complement strand
CTTGCGGGAGGGGGTAGGGGGAGGGCCAGAAAGCTCCCTCACCCGGCGTTCGCTTCGCTCACGTCCGCCCTCTCCCGCAAGGGGAGAGGGAACGCGCGCCGAATCCGTCATGCACCCGCCCGCCAAGCGCACCCATCTTCCTCCTTGACGTTCATGCCCGGCCCAGCTATAGAAACCCTCGTTCGCGTGATGTCCGTTCCGTTATCGGGTGCGCAGCGCCAACGAGAAGGTGAGCACCCCGCAGTCGGGGGAGGATAGCGCTGGAGGTGCGATAGTGGCAGGCAGAAAAGCGATATCGGCGCAGAAGAAACAGGTCATCGCCGTGCGGGGCGCCGAGCCCGGCGCGCGTCTGAGGAAACTCACAGCCGCACTGGCGAAGGCCAAGGCGTCGCTGCAGGAGGCGCAGGTCAAGTTCGACGCCAGCACGAAAGCCCGCCTGTCGGCGCTGCAAGAGGCCAACGCACACCTCAAGAAGGAGATTGCGGAGCGGCAGCGCACGGAAGAGGCGCTGCGTCAGTCCGAGCTGCTGTATCATTCCCTGGTGGAGAACCTGCCCCAATGCATCTTCCGCAAAGACCGCAGCGGGCGGATCACCTATGCCAACTCGCGCATGTGGCAGATGCTGGGGCGCCGGCCGGAAGACAACTTGGGCAAGACCGACTTTGACTTCTACCCGCCGGAGCTGGCGAAAAAGTACCAGGCTGATGACCGGCAGGTGATGGAGACCGGACAGACGTTCGAGACGATCGAAGCCAACCGCCTGCCCGATGGCAGCGAGATACTGGTCCAGGTGGTGAAGACGCCGTTGCGCGACAGCGCCGGGCGAATTGCCGGGGTGCAGGGCATTTTCTGGGATGTCACGGCGCAAAAGCGGGCGGAGGAGGCGCTGCGGGAGAGCGAGGAGCGCTTCCGCCAGCTCTGGGAAGCGACTTTCGAGGCTATAGCGATACATGACAAGGGAACCATCATAGAGGCCAACACGGCCTTCGCCGAGATGTTTGGGTATCCGGCAAGCGAGGCGGTGGGCATGAACGTCCTCGATCTCGCAGCGCCGGAGTCGCGCGAACTGGTGCGGAACAACACCCTCACCGGCTACGCGAAGCCTTACGAGGCCAAGGGGCTGCGCAAGGACGGCTCGCTGTTCGTCGGGGAGCTGTGGGGCAAACCATTCATGTATCGCGGGAGGGAAGTCAGGGTCACAGTCATCCGCGACGTCACCGAGCAGAAACGATCCGAACAGGCGCTCGCCGCCGAAGAGGCCGCCCTGAGCACCATGCTCGACAATCTGCCCGACAGTATCTTCATGAAGGACCGGCAAAGCCGTTTCACCTTGTGCAGTCCTAAAGTCGCGCGCGATCTGGGAGCGGCTTCGGCAGGCGCGGTCATCGGCAAGTCTGACTTCGATTTCATGGACCGCAGCGTCGCCGCGGGGCACTTCGCGGAAGAACAGGAGATCATGCGTTCCGGCCTGCCTGTGATCAACAAGGAGGAGACCTATATTGACCAGAATACGGGCCAGCAGGGCTGGTACTTGAGCACGAAGATCCCCTTGCGCGACGCCCAGCAATGCGTCATCGGCCTGCTCGGGCTCAATCGCGAGATCAGCGCGCGCAAGAGAGCGGAGCAGGAGCGCCTGGCGCTCGAAGCCAAGGTGCAGCAGGCGCAGAAACTGGAAAGCCTGGGCGTGCTGGCCGGCGGCATTGCTCACGACTTCAACAACCTGCTCATGGCCGTCCTGGGCAATGCCGAACTGGCGCTGCTGGAGTTGCCCGCGAACGCGCCGGCGCGCGAGCGGCTCGCGCAAATCGAGACTGCCTCGCGCAGGGCGGCGGACCTGTGCCGGCAGATGCTGGCTTACGCCGGCAGGGGGCGGTTCGTCGTCGAGCGGATTGACCTGAACCGCATCATCGAGGAAATGGGCCATCTCCTGGAGGTCTCGATCTCCAAAAAGGTGGTCCTCCGGTACAACTTTTTCAGCCCGCTCCCACCAGTCGAAGGCGACACCGCCCAGCTCTGCCAGGTCATCATGAACCTCATTACCAACGCCTCGGACGCGATTGGCGAGCATAGCGGCGTGATCTCCGTCAGCACCGGCGTGCTGCACTGTGACCGGGAGTACTTGCGCGGGGCGCCCAAGGCGGAGGAGGCCGGCGAGGGGCTGTATGTCTTCTTGGAGGTGTCCGATACTGGGTCGGGGATTGCCGAGGAGATACGGGACAAGATCTTCGACCCGTTCTTCTCCACCAAATTCACCGGGCGCGGGCTGGGCTTGTCCGCCGTGTTGGGAATCGTACGTGGACACAAGGGCGCAATCAAGTTGTACAGCGAACCAGGCAGCGGCACGGCGTTCAAGGTCCTGCTTCCTGCGGCTGCCGGCGAGTTGGCCCCAAAGCTGGCCGAAGGGACGCCGGCGACTGAGTTCCGGGCTACAGGAACGGTGCTGGTGGTAGACGACGACGACACCGTCCGCACGGTAGCCAAGGAGATGCTGGAGAAGGCGGGCTTCCGTGTGCTGACGGCCTCCGATGGCCGGGAGGCAATCGCAGTCTTTAGCTCCCAGCCCAACGAGATCGCATGCATCCTGCTCGATCTGACGATGCCATACATGGATGGGGAGGAGACGTTTCGCGAACTGCGGTGTATCCGGGCTGCCGTCCCCGTCATCCTGTCGAGCGGCTATAGTGAACAAGAGGCCGTCAACCGTTTTGCCGGCAAGGGCCTGACGGGCTTCATCCAGAAGCCCTACAGCTACTCCACTCTGTTGGATGCTCTCCGGCACGCGACCAGCGGCCGGTGAGCGGCGGCAAGGCCATGCCGCCGGCTCAGGAGCGGAGGCCAACAAGTACCTGGCGAAGGAGTACCGCAAGGGATCGGAACTGTGAGGAAGCCGGGATCAAGGACAACCTGTTTGTTGATCTGCCTGGCGACACTCGCCTCTTGCGCCGAGGATTCCCTGCCGCCGCTCCAGGACGGGAAGGCGCCGCAGAACCTCGATGAGCTGTGGGGCAACTACGACCCTGCCAAGGAACCTCTGGACTCTCTGGTCGTGCGCGAGTGGCAGGAGGGCGGCGCTACTTGCCGGTACGTGGTCTTCACGATCGGCACGTTCAAAGGAAAGACCTCGCGCCTGGCGGCCTTCTACGCGTTCCTATCCGGGACGAAGGAGAAGCGCCCGGCGCTGCTGCACCTGCACGGCGGAGGCCAGCGGGCGAACCTGACGACGGTGATCTTCATGGCGCTGAACGGCTACGCGGGGTTGTCCATCAACTGGGGCGGCAACCCGATGGAGGGCATGAAGGATGGCGAGCCCAATACCGATTGGGGCGCGCTCGACGCCACGCAGAAGGGGCACAACTCTCATTACAGCTCCATGAAACCCGATGACAAAACGTTGGATGCAGTCGAATCGCCGCGCAATAACAATTGGTTCCTCCTGGTGCTGGCCGCGCGCCGCGGCTTGACGTTCCTGGAACAGCAGCCGGAGGTGGACGCCGCGCGGCTGGGCGTCTGTGGACATTCCATGGGCGGCAAACTGGCCACCGACCTCGCGGGCAGCGACCGCCGCGTCAAGGCCGCCGTGCCGTCCTGTGGCGGATCGGGAGCGGCGCCGGGCAGAATCTCCGGCATGCCGGGCTCGGGCCTGCGCAGCGACGAATCCGAGTTGCTGCTGCGTACGATTGACGACCGCGCGTACATTCCCCGCATCCGCTGCCCCATTCTGTACCTCGCGCCCACGAACGATTTCGCTGCTCCGCTGGACAACATGGCCGAGAACTGGCGGCAGATCGGCAGCCAGGAGGTGCGTTACGCCATCTCGCCGCACTTCAATCACCGCCACGGCAAAGAGTTCTCCGTCTGCGAGTACCTGTGGTTTGAGAGGCATCTGCAGGACGGCCCGGCGCTGCCGGAGACGCCGGCGCTCGCAGTCAAGCTCAATGCTCCCGGCGGGATACCCGTGGCGAGGCTGAAGCCTGGCCGCGCGGCTGAAGTTGTGCGCGCCGAGATTTATTACTCGCTTGACCCGCACGTTCTGACCCGCTTCTGGCGGGACGGCCAGGCGCAGCGCGAGGGCGAGGCGTGGGCCGCCCGTTGCCCGATTATGAGCACAGAGCAGCCGCTGTACGTCTGCGCGAGCGTGTACTATCCGCTCAAGAAAGCGTTCAAAGGCTACCAATGGATGGAGTTCAGCCGCACGCAAGAGTTTGCCATCAGTTCCACTATGCTCGCCGTGCTGCCGGCTGAATTGCAAGCCGCGCGCATCCAGCCCACTGACGCGCCTGCGGCCCTGCTCGATGATTTCGCGCGCGAATGGCACGACTGGTACCGTCTCGAATGGGCGAATCCCGTGGTGTGGGCGGCTGTGACGCGAAAGGTCAAGGACCCGAAATGGCGCGGCCCGGACGGCGCAAAACTTGCCGTGGACGTGAAGTCGCCCAAGGACGTTGGCCTGGCCGTCCGCGTCCGGCAGAACGACTGGGGGGCCTATCCCGGAAAGCCTGGCGGTGAGTTTGCCGCGTTCCAGGCGGTGAAGGGGACAGGCGTTTGGCAGACGCTGGTCTTTGCACTGGACGATTTTCTTCCTGTGGACGCGCCCCCTCACCCCACCCTCTCCCCACGGGGGAGAGGGCAGGGCGGGCGTCTGGAGAGTTGGCGCTATCTCACGGAGTTGGAACTGTGCGGCTCCGCGGAAGTTGTCAAGGATGGGCAGAGTGCCAAGCTTGGCGGCCTGAGTTGGCCTGAGCCGCGACTCTTCCGCAATCTCCGTTGGGCCGGCGGCCAAGCGGCGACGGAAGCCGCCGGCCCGGGCGCAGGATCCCTGACGCCGCAACAACTCGAAGGGCAGATCCAGAAGGCAATCCAGGACACAACCGCTCAGGAGAAACGCGAACGGGAAGGGAAGTAGGGCCTGGTCCAGAAGCGGGCAGCACGTCAAAAGAACGAAACTCGAAACGCTAAGGAAACAGCAATCTCGAAAACGCTGGGAACTGGGGAGAGAGCACCCGATCTTCGCGGACCGCCCTCAATCTCCCGCGGCAATCCATACAATGGAACGCCCACCGCGGTTGTTGCGGGCGTAGTTCGGGATCGCGGTCAGCGGCGAACCGTCGCTGAACTTGCCGTGGATGGCAACCACGCCGCCGAGCAGGTTCGGCTCCCATTGGGGCGTCAGTTCGGCGTCGGACTTGAGCACACCCTCCAGCTTCTGGTCAACGCTTTCGAGGTTGTAGATCAAAGGTCCGTACCGCAGGGCCACGCGGCCACGGTCGGCGGCGATGCGCTCGTCGGCTTTGACGCGCTGGACGCGCAACGGAAGTTCGAGGCGGACAGTGTCGCCGGCTTTCCATTCGCGTGTGATGACAGCGTAGCCGTCCTTGATTTCCGGCGCGATCGGTGCGCCGTTTACCGCGAGCGAGGTAATGCCGTCGGCGCCGGGCGCGCCGCGGTACAGCGCGCTGACATTGCGGTTCGGCGCGCGCAGGCGCAGGGCGAAGGTCTTGGCCGCGGCCGGGTTGACGGCGATCTCGACGCTGCCTTTCCACGGATAATCGGTACGCTGCACGATTTCGAGATCGGCGCCGACGCGCACGCTACTGCCGATGTACAAGTTGACGAACACACCGTCGCTGTTCCTGGCGTACATCCACGTGGGGAGCATCAGCAACGTGCGGGGGATGTTGCCGACGCAACACGGGCAGCCGTGCCAGCCGTAGCGCGCATGGGTCTGGTCGAGCGGATTGGTGTAGGTAAAGTTCTTACCGGGCAGATCCACGGAGCCGAGGATGGCGTTATAGAGCGTCTCCTCCATGAGGTCGGCGTAGCGCGCCTCTTGGTAGGCCAGGTTCATCTTATGCTGGAAGAACAGCTCGCCGCAGTCGGAGCAGGATTCGCTGTAGGCATTGTTCGGTAGCGAAAAATTCTTGCCAAAGCCTTCCGACGTTTCGCCGCTGCCGATGCCGCCGGTGACGTAATACTTCGCGTTCACGATGTTGTTCCAGAGCGACTTGACGGCGCTGTGATACTCGGCGTCGCCGGTCTCCATTGCGATGTCGGCCATAGCGGAGTAACAATACGCCGCGCGCACGGCGTGGCCCAGCGCTTCGTACTGCTGCACGACCGGCAGGTGGCTCTGGTCGTAGCTTTCGCCGTTGCGCCGGCAATCGAGCAGAAACCTGGCGAGTTGTACGTACTTGTCTCCCTGGCCGGCGCCCTCGGCTTCGTTCACCAGCCTGGCCAGGCGCACGAGCGCCTGCTCCATTTCCTCGTGGCCGTCATACCATTTCTTTTTCGGCGCGGGACCGATGTTTGCCGCCCAGCAATCTGCAAGCTTCCTGGCCGCATCATACATCCGCCGGTCGCGGCCTGCGGTGAGCCGGAAATGCGCGACGGCCGCTTCAATGAAATAGCCCGCGACGTAGCCTTCGTGGTCGCCAACGTGTGTCCAGCGGGGCGCCGGTTTGTCGTGCTTGCCCGGCGTGCCCAGCGTGAAGCGCGTTTGCAGATAGCCGTCCGGCTCTTGCGCGGCGAGAATGAGCGGAACCCACTCGTCGAGCTTGGCGCGAATCTCCGTCTGCGCGCGCGCCAACTCCGCATCGCCTTGTGCATCCACCAGCAAGGCCAGGCACATGGACTCGACCGTGTTGAGCGTGTAGGCATTGGCCCACGGCGGGCCCACGTGCGGTTTGTGCGCCCGCCCGGCGTTCTTGTTGCCGGCCTCGACGAAATTCTCGAAGCCGCCTTCCTTCAAGCCGGGTTCGGAAAGCTTGGCGATGCAATGCGGAATCCAGTTCACGAGCTGCTGTTTCAGGCGCTCGCTCCAGAGCGGACTGGCGATTTTGTAAGCGCAAGTCGGAACGGGATTGAGCGGTATCTGTGTCGCGGCAGTGTCAACGCGGACGTGGAGCATGTCTGCCGCACTCATGCCGCCGTTGGCCGCGGCAAGAGTCAGCACGTATTCGCCCGCCTCCGAGAACTGCGCGGTCGTCTCCAGTTGGTGTGCATCCGCGAACGTCACCGTACCCGGCCCCGCGGCTTTGCTCCACGTGAGCGCTTGCGTTGGGCCGCGCACCGCGCCGTGCAGATACGTCTTTGCCGGCAAGACTGCCACGCGGTCCGGGCCTGCCGTCACGTGCGGGGCAAATTTCGGCGACTTGCCGGAATCGTAGACTTTCCACTCGATGATGCCGGTTGAGAACTTGTCCTGGCCGTCCATTTCCAGCCGCAGCTTCGCCGTCGTTACCTCGGGGAACGTGGTGGCGTTGTAGCGTCCGCCCTCCACGCCGAGGCCCGCGGCATCTTTCACGGCGACGAAGTCCTTGCCGTCCCAGAAGAGCAACCGGCAGGCTTTGGGCAGGCGCACGCCGCGGCCGTCGTCCCACCAGTAAACCTCGGTCTTGCTCGTGCCGACCGGCTGGCTCCAGTCCAACTCGACCCACTGCGTGCCCGTCTGCGGCCAGTTGCCATAGCAGCCGTGGCTATGGTCGCCCATGCCGCGCGGCTCGAAGCCGTCGTTGATGGCGTCGAGCGTTTCGTGGCCCGACACAAACGAAGTTGCCGGCGTCGCGAACAACGCCAGGTTCACCACGTCATCTTTCATTTCTGCTCCTGCGCAGGCAGCCTCGGCCACGAGGGCCAGCGCGAGGCCAAACATCAGGTGGTTGATTTGTCCGTTCATTCTCGTCCTTTGCGTTATTCCTTGGGTTTGGGCTCAAACCACCGGAGCGCAATACCTCTCTTGTGTTCAGTGGTCGGAGTCTCAACCCGTAGTCGAACGGCAGCAATCGTGGCACCGCTTCGACAGCGTCGAAGCACTATGGGCTGCCAGCATGATTATAGACCAGCTCGATATGCCTGACATTGACAAAATGCTGCCTCTTGGGGACAGTAGAGGTCCGATGACCACCCCTCGCGAAAACTTGCTGAAGGTCTTCCGGCACGAGATACCGGAATGGATCCCGGTGACCGGCCACTGCGACCCTTACAATCAGCCGAACCGTTCCGGAATGGATCCGGCGCTGGCCGCCGCACTCGGCGAGGTGCAATGGGGCAGCCAGGCCACAGTCACCTTTTCCCGCTATCTCGGCCTCGACATCATGGACTGGTACGGCCTGCCGGTTCGCATCACCCGGCGCAACGTGGCGGTCGCACAGACGGTCCAAGACGATGTTACCACTCGCGTCTGGCATACCCCGAAGGGCGAGCTGCGCGAAGTCAGCCGGATCTGCCGTGACGCCACCGGCGCGGTGTCCAGCAACTGGACCGAGCACCTGGTCAAAGGCCCGGAAGACCTGCCGGCCTTGGCCGCCATCTACGAAGACGAGGTCATCGGGCCCGATCCCGACGGCATTGCCCGCGCCCGGTTGCGGCACGAACTGATCGGCGGCGACGGACTGCTTCTGGGTCCGATGGACGGCACGCCGCTGGGCATGATGTACCGCGTGTACTCGGGCGTGGAGGCCCTGGCGTACCTCTGGGCCGACGCGCCCGCGGCGCTGCGCGACTGTTTCGCCGTCATGGAGGCCAACTACCTGCGGCGGCTGAACGCCGGCGTCCAGTCCGACATAGATGTCGTGGTCAGCGTAGACGACACCTCGACCACGGTCATCTCGCCGGCCATGTTCGAAGCCTGCAACCTCGCTCTGACCGACGCGCGCGCCGCGGCGGCGCATGCCGCCGGCAAATTGTACTTCCACCATTCGTGCGGCTTGATCCGCCATCTCTTGCCGCTCTACCGGCGGACGAAGATGGACGCCGTCCATGCCTTCACCATCCCGCCCATCGGCAATGTCACGGTGCGGGAGGGGCGGAGGGCGCTGGGCGACAGGATTACCATCATAGCCGGGGTCGAGCAACTGGCCGGGCCGCTGGACGACCGCGCCGCCGTGCGCCAGAGCATCCACCGGATGATCCGCGAGGCGGAACCGTGGGACCACTTCATCCTGGGTGTCGCCGGCTACCCGAACCGCACCATGGAGCAGACGAAGTTCGTCGTCGAGTGCTGCCGGGAAGTGGGTGATGATGCCTAGTATTACAACAACCCTTTGCCACAGAGGACACAGAGGACACTGAGAACATGGAAAAGAACAAACCAAAGACCTCTGTGTTCTCTGTGTCCTCTGTGGCTAATCGTTCGAAGCGTTTCGTGCTGGACGATTTTCCCTGGGATAAAGTGGAGAAGACGAGGGCTTTCATTACCCGGTTGTTTTCCGGGGAGGCTGCTGAACGGCTGGCGGCGATCGTGCATCCGGCGCTCATTGACCGCCCGCAGGCAGAAGCGCCGGCAGGGGCGACTGAGTGGCAACGGCAGGTGTGGCAGGCACAAGAGAGTTTGCGGCGGCGGCCTATTGGTCGCGACGATTTTGTGCCCGCGCTGGGCACCTGGGCGGGCACCTGCGCGCTGGCCACCGCCTTTGGTTGCGTGGAGATCCAGACCTCCGGCGTCTACTGGCCGCGTCCGTGTGTCACCCGTATGGAGGAGATAGACGCCCTGCGCAAGCCCGCGCTGACCGCCGGCAAACTGGGGCAGGTACTGGAGCAAACCCGCGCCTATGCCGCTTGTGCCGATGAGCGGCTGGCTATCCGCATCATGGATTTTCAGAGCCCTTTCACCACGGTGGAGCAGATGCTGGGCAGCGGCCGCTTCTTCCTGATGCCCTACGACGAGCCCCAACGGCTGCACGCCTTGATGGACGTGGTCACGGACTTCGCCATTGACTTCTTCAGCGCCCAGATCGCAGCCGCCGGGCCAAATTACTGTCCGGGCAGTTGGCCCGCCTTCTGGTTCCCACGCTGCGCGGGCATCCAGATGTCGGACGACAATCTCGTCAATGTCTCGCCGGACACTTATGCCGAGTTCGTAGTGCCCTACAACAACCGGATCGCGGCGGCGTTCGGCGGACTGTTTCTGCACTCCTGCACGATCAAAGAGCCCCATCTTCCGGTGCTGCATGAACTGAAAGGCTTGACCGGCATCAACTGCGATATTTCGACGAGCGTGTCCCCCGCGCGGCTGCTGGAGGAGTTTGGTGACGACAGCGTGGTCGCTCCACACGCCTACATCAACACGGACACGAATTTCAAAAACTACGCCGAGTTCACCGAGACGGCGCTGGCCGGCTGGCGGCCGGGCAAGCGGCTTTTCATCTATCCCTGTACCGTGTTGTACCAGCCGGATACGTCGCAAGAACTGCCTTTTAACGAAGCGGAGACCCGGGCCGTGCTGGAACGGATTCCGGC
>JBEKKG010000184.1:0-13002 GCA_050010835.1 Planctomycetota bacterium | reverse complement strand
CAGGACCGGGTGCTGAAGGACGACATCATCGTGCCGACCGCCTCGGGGAAAGTCAATGTGACGGCGTTTTGCGTGGAGCACGGGCGCTGGACCCGGCGCGGCAACGAATCGGCGCAGTCTTTCGCCGCCTCCCCCAATGCGATTGCGTCACCGGAGATGAAGCGGGCCGTCAAGGAGAAGGGCAGCCAGGGCGAAGTCTGGGCGGAGGTGTCGGCGGCGCAGGAGCGTCTGTCCAAGAGCCTCGGCACAACGGCGAGAGCGGCGGCGTCCCCGTCGAGCTACCAGTTGACTCTCGAGACGCCCAAGGTGAGGGAAACGGCGGAGGGCTTCAAGAAGGAGCTGTCCGGCTTGGCCAACACGCATCCCGACGCACTGGGCTACGTGGCGGCGGTGAATGGCAAGGTGACCGGCTCGGACGTGTATGCGACGCACGAACTGTTCCGCAAGCTGTGGCCGAAGCTGCTGGAGTCGGCGGCGGTGGAGGCCATGGCGGCGGCCAAGCCGGGTGAAAAGATCGGCCCGCCTCCCATGGCGGACGTGCGCACCGCTGCGACCGGCTATGGCGCGCGGGTTTCCGACGAAAAGCAGATCAATCGCCGGACCAACAGCCTGAAGGCGGACCTCCCGCAGGGGCTGGTGTTCGAAACCAAGGACTCGGAAGCGCCGGCCGGGCCGGTGCACCGGGCCTATGTGACGAAGTAGCGGCTGGGTGTGCGGCCGCTCCCTCGCGGTCGCGGCTCGGAACCGGGCCGCGACCGCCAGGGACTTGCGATCTCAAATGTCGTAGTAGAGCGCGAACTCGTAAGGATGCGGCCGCAGGCGCACTGCGTCGGCCTCGTTCTTGCGCTTGTAGTCGATGAAGGCTTCGAGCAGCTCCTCGGTGAACACGTCGCCCTTCACCAGGAAGCTGTGGTCCTCCTCGAGGCAGTTCAGCGCTTCCTCAAGCGAGCCCGGCATGGAGGGGACGTCGCGCAGTTCCTCGGGCGAGAGGTCGTAGATGTCCTTGTCCAGCGGTTCACCCGGGTTGATCTTGTTCAGCACGCCGTCCAGTCCCGCCATCAGCATCGCCGCGAACGCCAGATACGGGTTCGCCGCCGGATCCGGCGGCCGGAACTCGAGGCGCTTCGCCTTGGGGTTCGAGGAGTACATCGGGATGCGGACCGCAGCCGAACGGTTGCGCCGGGAGTAGGCCAGGTTCACCGGGGCTTCATAACCCGGCACCAGACGCTTGTAGCTGTTCGTGGTCGGGCTGGTGATGGCGACCAGGGCCTTGGCGTGTTTGAGCAACCCGCCGATGGCGTGGAGGCCCAGGTCGGAGAGGTTGGCGTACTTGTTGCCGTACATCAGCGGCTTGCCTTCTTTCCAGATCGAGATGTGGGTGTGCATGCCGGAGCCGTTGTCGCCGAAGAGCGGCTTGGGCATGAACGTGACGACCTTGTTGTGCTTCTTGGCCACGTTCTTGCAGATATACTTGTAGAGGGTCAACTGGTCAGCCATCTTGGTCAGGGGCTTGAAAACCATGTCAATCTCAGCCTGGCCCGCGGTGGCCACTTCGTGGTGCTGCTTCTCGATCTCGATGCCGCAGGCCTCCATAGTCAGCATCATCTCGTTGCGGATGTCCTGCAACGAATCAATGGGCGGGACGGGGAAGTAGCCTTCCTTGGGGCGAATGTCGTGCCCCAGGTTGGGCTTGAGCTCCGAGCCGCGCTTGGAAGTCCAGTGGCCCTCTTCGGAATCAATCTCGTACCCGGCTTCGTTGACGCTGCCGTACATGCGGATCGAGTCGAAAATGAAGAACTCGGCCTCAGGCCCAAAGTACGACGTGTCGCCGATGCCCGTGAACTTCAGGTACTTTTCGGCCTTGAGGGCGATGTTGCGCGGGTCGCGCGTGTAGTCCTTGCGGGTCACAGGGTCCTGGATGGTGCAGAAAATGGCCAGCGTCGGATCCTTGAAGAACGGATCAATGATGGCCGTAACCGGGTCCGGGATCACCAGCATGTCGGATTCGTGGATGTGCGACCAGCCGCGGATGGAGGAGCCGTCAAACCCCAAACCGTCCTTGAAGACATCGTCCGTCAACTCCCGCAACGGGGTGGAGAAATGCTGCTGCGTCCCGATGAAATCCATGAACCGAAAGTCAACCGTGTTCACGCCCCTCGCCTTGGCCAGGTCGAGGACATCCTTTGCCGTCTTAGGCATCTGCAATCACTCCTTACGAAGAAGGCAGGCGAGGAGCGCCTGCGCAATCCAATCCAAACTCCCCCTCTTGAGCTTGGGCCAACAGCCCCACGGCCGTTGACCACCCAGGAAAGAACCAAGAGCACTCTTATTCACCACAGAGACACAAAGACACAGAGAACAGCAGAATTGGAGCTTTTCCAAAATCCAAAATCTAAAATCCCTTCTCTGTGCCTCTGTGTCTCTGTGGTGAATAGTCTGGGCTAAATCGCTTCCGGGCCGCGTTCGCCGGTGCGGATGCGGATACAGTCTTCGAGCGGCAAGACGAAGATCTTGCCATCGCCGATCTGCCCGCTTTCGCCGGAACGGCCACCGCGAATGATGGCCTCGATGGTCGGCTCCACGAAATCGTCGTTAACGGCGATCTCCAGCTTGACCTTGCGCAGCAGGTTCACAGTGTACTCATGCCCGCGATAAATCTCCGTGTGCCCCTTCTGCCTGCCGAAGCCCTGCACGTCGCACACAGTCAGGCGGACCACCTCCACTGCGTTCAGCGCTTCTTTCACGGCCTCAAGCCGGGAAGGCTGGATAATCGCCTCAATCAATTTCATCTCGTTCGTCCCTTGTCCCTGTTACGTCGCCGTTGCAACGCACTCAAGCCCCTATGAGATTGCATTGCTGACACTCTCTGGCAAAGTAAAGGCCAAAGGCCTTGGATGCAAGTGACTCCTGCAAGATTCCGCCAATTAGACTGTTATGCGATTGGCAAAGCGCACTTGCCCAAACGGCAACAGGAGTGGTGTCTGTTTTTGAGCGCAGTGAATAGTTTGGCTCGTTATATGGTCAAGAATGACCAGCTTGTGGATTTCCCTCACAAAGTTACCACGTCGGATATGTGCGGCTCGTCCCTTTGCCCGTCACAGTGACGGTGTAGGACTTGCCCTTGGGGTCCACGGCAAGTTTGATGAACCGGCCCTGGCAATCGGGCTCGTCGTTGGCGACGAATTCAGGCGGCGCGTTCTCGGTGATGCCGGTGCGCACGTTGCGATGCAACTGGAAGACGGCTTCGAGGCCGGGCGAGGCCATGAGCGTGGCGAAAGTTTTCGGCGCCGCGCCCTTGCGTGGGCCGTTATTCATGATCGCCACGCGCGGGCGCAGCGCCTGCACCAGCGCCGGGTTGTTGCTGATGTCAAACCCATGATGGTCCACCTGGAAGACATCCACCTTGCCCACGAGGTTCTCCGGGCAAACGAGCCGGTGTTCGGTGTTCCAGGTCAGGTCCGCGCCGGCGAAGAAGCGGAAATCGCCGCAGCTCAGCACCAGCGCGATGCTGCGGCAATTGTCGCTCGGGTCGTCTGCGCGGGCCACGTGGCCTTTGTCGCACCGGCGTGTTTGGGATGCGCCTGGGAGTTCGCCCAGCACCAGGCCGTTCGCCGCCACCACCCGCAGCCGCAGCGGCGGCAGGGCCGCGGCCGGCTTCAAGGCGATTTCATCGCCAGGCTTGAGCACGGTCGCTTGGCCCTTTGTGAGTTCGCGGTAGGCCGCGACGTCCTGCGCGCGCACGTCGTTGCTCAGCGCCTCGGGAATGCCGTGGTCGTAGTAGCGCTGGATCGGAAGCAGTTGGGCCAGAGCGGGCACACCCCCAACGTGATCAATGTGCCAGTGCGTGACGATGCAGTGGTCAATCTGCTGCAAACCGGCAACGTCCTTGGCGACGTGCGCGATGCGGCCCGGGTCGCGCTGCCCCGGCTCACCGGCATCCACCAGCACCGCTTCGCCCGCGGGCGTCACGATCAACGTGGCCGCGCCGCCTTCGACGTCCACGAAGTAGATGTCGAGTGTCTTGGCCTCCGCGTGCAACGGCGCCGCGCCTGAAGCCCAGATACTCAGCGCCGCGAGAACGCCCAGGAGTTTCTTCACACTTGCCCTCCTTCCGATGGCAAGCAATCAGTTTGCCACGGGCTGCGCGTCTTGCAACGCCCACGCCAAAATGTTATAGTACTCGTAACGGACGAATGGGGAGCGACCATGCCAGTCGAGACTTTGGTTACCTGTGAAGAATTCGAGAGCTTGGCGGCAAGACTGGGGCCGTGCGAGCTGATTGACGGGGAGGTGAGAATCTTGTCTCCTGAAGGCGTCAAGCATAGCCGAACGTCTTCGCGCATTTGTACAGTCCTGGATAGGTTCGTGACTCCCCCAAAGTTGGGCCGGGTAGCCACCAATGCGGTGGGAATCCACATCAGCAATGACCCGCCGCGCAGCCGCGGAGCAGATGTCGTTTACATCTCCTTCCAACGCCTGCCCGCCGACCAGGAACCGGAAGGCTTCCTCACAGTCCCGCCGGAACTGGTTGTTGAGGTTTTCGGCCTTAAGGATTCGTGGGAGGAAATGGCGAAGAAAGTCGCGGACTATCACCGCCTGGGTGTGGACACGGTCTGGGTGGCCGATCCATTCACCCGCACCGTCAGGAAGTTCCCCCGTGGCGGCCAGCCGGAGATCATCCACGAAGGCGCGAGCTTGGACGGTGGCGCGATCCTGCCGGGCTTCAGCGTTGCGGTGGTGCGGTTCTTTGAGGACTGAGTTGGAGGATGAAGATCGAGCTCTACCAACGTGTAGCCTTGCGGCGCGACCTTGATGAGCACCGCCTCAAGAAAGGAGACGTCGCCACTTTGGTTGATCGTGTGCCTCATCCGTCGGGCGGCGAGGATGGTTGCGTCCTGGAGATCTTCAATGCCTTGGAGGAATCGGTGGGTGTTGTGGTGGTGAGGGAATCGGACATTGAGCCGCTGAACGCCAATGAGATGCCGGCGGTTCGGCCAATGATCGTGGCGCGATGACCGCGCTATTGCCTTAGTTCGCAAGCAGTTCTCAACTGGAGGCCACCGCAGTGGAGGCGCGAATCAGCATAATCACGCTGGGCGTTCAAGACCTGGAGCGCTCTTACCGTTTCTATCGTGAGGGTCTGGGTTTTCCTACCACCAGGAAACCTGAACAGGGAATCATCTTCTTTCAGACCGGTGGAGTTTGCCTGGCGCTGTATCCGCACGACAAATTGGCTGAGGACGTGGCCCCAGGCTTCCCCAAGGCACGCAGCAGGTTCTCTGGAGTAACTCTGGCGCACAACACCAGGAGGAAAGAAGAGGTTGACGAGATCCTGAAAGCAGCGGAGAAGGCTGGGGGCAAGATTGAGAAACCGGCGCAGCCCGCATCTTGGGGCGGGTACAGCGGCTACTTCTCGGACCCCGATGGCTACCTGTGGGAAGTGGCTTGGGCAAGCGACTGGACGTTTCACGAAGATGGGAGTCTTGTAATCACCTAAGACGCAGCCTTACTTCGCTTCCTTGGCAAATGTGGGCCTTTCATTCTTCCCAAACCACCCCCGCAGCAGTTGCTCCCGCGTCCCCGGCGTGTGCGTGCGCGCGTGGTCGTTTGGGTCTGGGCCGTGCTCCACGCTCCAGCCGTCCCACTCGCGGAAGGCATGATAGGCCCAGTCCCAGCCCTGCTCTTCCAGGATGTCTATCACGTCGCGCAAGTACGCGCAGGCGCAGTCCTGCGGCGCCCAGCGGATGGCGCTGAATTCGCCGATGTAGATGCGCACGCCGTAAGCGCGCTGGAAGTCCGCCACGGGTTTCAGGGCCAGGCGCAGTTGCTCCTTGTCCCACATCTTGCCGTCAATCTTGCCGGGGTATTCGATGCCCGTCGGGTTCTTGTATACGCCTTGGTGCGTGAACTGGAAAGGCATGTACATGTGGGCGCTGTAAACCACGCCGTGAACGTTCAGCGGCGCCAGGTGCTCCAGGCTCTGCGGCCCGCCCCACGGCGCCGGCTCGACAACGATGACATGTTCGGCGGGATCAATCTCACGGACCAGCCGCGCGGTTTTCTCGGCCAGTTCCTGCCAGTCCAGCAGGCCTTCGCCGACGGCGCCCTCGACCGGCTCGTTCACCAGGTCGTATCCCCAGACGGTTTTGTTGCCCTTGTAGCGCCGCGCCATCTTGTCCCAGACTTCGAGAAACTTGTCCTGGAAGCGCTTCTCCAGAAACATCCGGCAATCGTGGGCCTCGTTGCGCCCGCCCGGCGGCGTGTGCAGGTCCACCAGGACCAGGATGCCGAGTTCCTTACAGACGGGCAGGAGTTCGTCCAGGTGCTTGAGTGCGCCTTCCAGCCATTTGTCGTAGGCCTCAAGGTCGCCGTTGTCGGCGGGACTGTTGGGAAAACCGTTCCAGCACAACTGCCAGCGGACGTGGTTGGCGTGCCACTCGCCACCGAGCACGCGCAGGTCGTCCGCCGTAAGGTTGGGGTTGATCATGGCCCCGCGCAGGCGCGTCAAAGGGTGCATCATGAAGGTCGGCTGCTGCGGGACGGCCTGATTCTTAGACGGCAGCACGGGCTGCGGACGCGGCAGCGTCGCCACGGTGATGCGCGGTTCATCGAACCAGGCCTGGCCCGTGGTCTGCTCCAACCCCAGGACCAGCCAGGCCTCCGTGGCGTCTTTGGCGATCCAGGGCATGAAGGCCACGGTTTTCCAATCGAACGTGCCGTACACGCTGTTCTGCTGCTCCCATTGGTGCCCCGCGGGAGAAACCGTGTGCAGCATGAACTTGATGCCGTTCCAGGTGTTCGGCGGCTTGGCCACGTTCTCAGCCTTGATCAGGCTGGAGCAGCGCAGGCGCGCGCCGCGTATCTTCTCGACAGGCAAGCGGATTTGGATCGCCGCCCCCGCCGCGCCCGCGGCGGGCGGGTTCTCAATCAGGAGCACTTGGGAACCTTCGCGCCCGGGCACAAGCCGTGCTTTCTTGGCGTCCACGCCTTGCCAGCCTTTTCCGAGCGCCTCCGGGTCTTTGAAATCGGATTGGAAAACCACCTCACCGCGCGCCACTTCCGGGCCCTCAGCCGCGGCATTCACCGCAGCGACGCAGAGAACGCAGAGAAGGATTTTGGATCTTAGATTTTGGATTTTGGATTGCTTCACAATCGCCCTTCCCGGCTAACCCCGTCCACAATGGGAGTGAATGGGAAGAATCGGAAGGATGGGAGGACTCATCATCATCTTCTTCCCATCTTTCTCAATATTCCCATTATTCCCATTCTCTGCGCCTCTGCGGTGAGTAGTCCGTGTCAGAAGCCCTTTCGCCCGGCGTCCTCCCCCGTCTGGAGCGGCTCCAGTTTCACGTCATCGAACCACGCCGTGCCCGTGGTGAAATTGCCGTAATGTCCCAGCTCCGTGTAAATCTCGACTCCGTGCATGTCCTGGGTGGCGAACTCAACCGAGACTTCCTGCCAGTCGGCCGTCTTGTAAATGGGTTTGGTGAAGTAGACCCCTTGGGCTCCCACTTTGACCCGCAAGTGCGCGCCGCCGTCATTCTGTTCGTGGTTGGAAGTCACGTCCTGGGTCTTGATCCAGCCCTTGAGAAAGTACTTGTGGCGGGGTTCAACGGGCAGGAGCTGCCGGTGGCGCAGGTGCGTGAAATGGTCCTTGCCCGTCTCGTAACGCAGCGACTGGTTGCCGCCGTGTTTGACTTCGCTATCTATGGCGTACAAGGGCTTGTGGGGATCAGGCGGAACCGGGGAATCCCAGGTCTCGAACATCCAGAAGGTCAGGCGCTCGCCCTCGGTTTCCTCGAACCCGCCGTTGGCGACGTAATAGACATCCGCCGCGCGCCGCGTGGTGCCTTCGAGGTTGTTCATCTGGAAACGGAGCGCCGCCAGCGCCTGGCTCAGTTGCTCGACCTTGGTTTTCAAGGCCGCCAATTCCGTCTGCTGATTCTGCCCGCCTGCGGGATTGTCCGTATGCGTCTCCAGGGGCAGCGTAACAACCTGGGGCTGCCCGCGCGGCCACAGGGCCACCGCCGCGGCAGCAGCGCCGGCCACCACGATGAAGAGCAGCAAGAGCATCCAGAACTTCGCGCCCGGAGCCGAGCTTCTGGCTGAATAGACCTTAACCCCGCGGTTGTCAGTTTCCACACCTGCCTCCCCGCCTGTGTTCTCTACTACAGTGTACCGCCAAGCGTGGCCAGATGCTGCGGAAAAACGACGAACAATCAGCCACATAGGGCACAGAGCGCAGGACAGTCAGCTATTTCATTCAGGGCAACCCGAGCTGGCGGCGAATCAGCCCACGAATGCGGGCCGCCGCTCGCAGAAACGTTCGAGCATCGGCGGAACTGGCGGAACGGCCTGGATAGCGGGCCTCGACGGCGTAATCCGTGAGGGCTTCCATGGACGGACGTAGCGACGCCCACTCCGGCTGAACCGCACCTGCCAGATCGAGCAGCCGCTCCAGGTCGTGCGTCTTGGGGAAGGAAATGTTCTCCTCATCGAGCCTGGCCTTAAGGTATTTCTCCACGCGCTGCTGAAGGTGAAAACAGACGATGTCACGGGAGTGTTTCTTGCGGGAGGACCGCAGCAGGAGCGCGGCGGCATAGTCCGCCTCAGCCTTGTCAACCCACTCGCGCGTCATGGCTTTCATGGAGCACGATCCCCTTCGACGTCACTTCACGCAAGAACTGGTCGCCCATCCGCAGGCGGCGGCGCAGCTCAGCGGGCGAGCGCACGAGCAGGTCCAGGGGAAAGTCCCGCGGACAGGCCAAGCGGATTTGTGTGGCCTTGCGCGCGCCGGGGCCGCGATGAGGCAGGATGACCAGCAGGTCCACATCCGAATCCTCCGTCGGACGGCCATAGGCGTACGAGCCGAAAAGGATCACCTTGCCGGGATGGAACCTGCGGACCACCTGATCCACGAAAGCCTGGATTTGCGCGCGAATGAGTGCCTCTGCCACTCGTGCGTTTTTCTTTGGCAATTCTCTCTTCACTGGCTCTCCTGCCGCATCGAAAGCCCCACGCATACTATAAGATAGCGGAGTATCGTGCCTGTCGCAAGCGCATGAGCGCCGTGGCCGGACTGCATTCACCGCCACCCGCCGGGAACAGCATAAGGCAATTCCCCTATGGAGTGCTCTGTTCCGTGGTTTCTGTCCCGTGGTACTCAGCCTTTCAGCCCCCCCATGCGGATGCCTTGCATGAAGTACTTCTGCCCGATAACGAAGATCACGAGAATCGGCACCAGGACAATGACCGAGGCCGCCATCAACAGCGTCAAGTCCGAGTCTGCGTAGCGCCCCTGGAACGCCTGCAACAACACCGGCAACGTTTTCATCTCCTCGCTTTGCGTCGCGATCAGCGGCCACATGAAGCTCTTCCAGCAGCCCATGAACGTGAAGATCGTGAGCGTCGTCAGCGCCGGTCCGGAAAGCGGGAGGATGATGCGCCAGTAGATGCCCCAGAGGCTGCAGCCGTCCATCTTCGCGGCCTCTTCGTAATCCCTGGGGATCGTCAGGAAATACTGGCGCAGCATGAACGTGCCGTAGGCGCTGAACAGCCCCGGCGCGATGAGCGCAAAGTAGGAGTCCAGCCCCACCAGCCGCCCGGCATAGAACTCATGCAGTACATAGAGGTTGGCCGAGAAGGCCCCGCTGGCCGGGCTGAAGAGCGTGTTGAGGAGCACGGGGATCTTGGCGATCAGGATGAAGACGGGAATCATCGTCACGGCCCCAGGCACCATCATGGTCGCCAGATAGCAGAAGAACAGCGTGTCGCGCCCTTTGAATTTCAGCCGTGAAAAAGCATAGGCGGCCAGCGAACTGGTGAAGACCTGGCCGGCGGTCACCAGCAAGGCCGTGATGAGACTGTTCACGTACGCCCGGCCAAACGGCGCCGCCTCCCAGGCTGCCGGGAAGTTCGACCACTTTACGGGCGACGGAATCCATTGCGGCGGATGCCTGTACGCGGCCTGCGGTTCCTTCAGGGCCATCGTCAGCATCCAGTAGAAGGGAAAGGCCATCGTCAGGCCCAGGACGGCCAGCAAGACGTACGTGCCGAGGATTTTCAAGCGGCGCATGCGCCGCGCTCTTTCCGGCTGTGTGCGGGGACCGGCCCGGTCACTCATAATGCACCAGCCTCTGGCTGAAAAACCAGTTGACGAGCGTCACGATCAGGATGACCAGGAAGAGGAACCAGGTGCGTCATGATGTAGGCCGTATCGAAACCGCCCTGGAAGCCGCCGATGATGCCCATAATCAGGATGAAGAACGTGGTCGGCGAGACCAGGGGCCAGGTAATCTTCCAGAACCGCTGCCACGCCCCGGCGCCGTCCATCTCCGCCGCCTCGTAGAGCTGCGGGTCAATCCCTTGCAGGGCCGCCAGATAAAGGACCAGATCCACTCCGCCCACGCTGCCCCAGATGCCCATGATGACCAGCGCCGGCTTCGACCAGGTGGTGCTCTCCAGCCAGCGCGGCCCCTCGACGCCGGACTGCGCCAGCAGCCAGTTCATCAGCCCGAAATCGGGGTTGTAGATCCAGGCCCAGAGCACGTAAATCGCGATGCCGCTCGTAATGGAGGGCAGGAAGTACACTGTCTTGAAGAACGTCATTCCCGGCAGCTTCTGATTCATGACCACGGCCAGGAGCAGCGACCCGAACATGCTGATGGGTATGCCGCTCATCATGAAGACCGTGTTCCAGCAGTACTGCCGGAAGTGCTCGTCGCGGACCAGGTCCGCATAGTTCCCCAGTCCGACGAACTTGGGCGGCCAGCTCAACAGGTCCCATTGGTAGAAGCTCAGCAGCAGCGACGCCCCGACCGGCAGCAAGGTGAACAACATGAAACCGGCGCAATTCGGCAGAATGAATCCGTACCCCGCCAGTGCCTCGCGGCTCCGCGCCTTCATCGCCGTGGCTCCCCCCGAAGTTTCTCAAAATGTTCGTTGAACAACTGGGCAAAGTTGTGGCAGGCCTGGTCCGCGGTCCGGTAACCTTGGGCGAGCAGATTCAGCTCCTCTTGGGCGTGATCGAAAGTCCGCATGTGTTCAGTCAGGAAGGGCGACGGGTGGCAGTACTCCACCGCTGCAATGAAGACGCCGTCATGCTCCGGCGGCTGGCCTGGGTGTACGACCGCTTTTTCGGCTGCCGGGCGATAGCCTGCCAAACCCCGTCCGCCGCGCATCAGGACGGCGCTGCCGCCCTCGCCCGTGAGAAACTTGAGGAACTCCCAGGCCTCCCGCGGATACTTCGTCCGCGCCGCTATCCCGGCCACGCCGCCCACGAACGTCGTGGCGCGCCGTTTGCCCTTGGGCAGCGGCGCCACGTCCCAGCGGAAAGCGGTGATGCGCTGGAAGCTCGTCTGGGCGTAGCGGGTCTCGGCCGTCATCGCAATCCGCCCCGCCACGAACCACTGGCTGCCGCCCTGCCCGCCCACTCCTTCCAACTGCGCTGCCCATCCGGGCGCGACATGGTGCGCGGCGGCCAGGTCATTGTAGAACCGGATGGCCTCAACGGCCTCCGGCTGATCCATCAGGCAGCGGTCGTAATCCGCGTTGAAGATCTCCCCGCCATTCTGCCAGACGTACATGGGCCAGCGGTTGCGCCACCACGAAGTCACGAATCCGTATTGCTCAATCCTGCCGCTGCCCGCGCGGCCGCGGGTCAGTCGCTTGGCAGCGTCCAGGAAATCCTCCCAGCCACAGTTCTCGTCCGGGTAGGGCACTTGCGCCGCGTCGAACAGGTCCTTGTTGTAGTAGAGCGCCACGGGCGAAAAGTCCTCGGGCAGAGCGTAGAGTTTGCCGCTGCAGCGGCACATCGCGGCCATGTTCTGAAAGTAGTCCGCCAGCCGGAAATCCGCATCCGCGCCCATGAATTCGTCCAGCGGCGCCAAGAGATGCCTCGTGACGTAAAAGCTCAGTTCCTCAATTTCCAGCGGCATAATATCGGGAGCCATGTCCGCGGCGATCATGGCCAGACGCTTGCGCGCGTCACCGCTGATGAAGCGCACCCGGATGTGCGGGTGTGTTTTCTCGAAGCCCGCGATGATCTCCTTGTTCAGGCGGTTGAGTTCGATGTTATCCCAATCGAACATCGTAATCTCGACACGGTCCCCGGAGAGTCCGGTGCCACAGCCAGGGAACCAGAATGCCAGAGCAGCCAGCAACGGCACCAAGCCTGCGCACGCGGCCATTCGCCTCATAACTCACCCGCCTGTTGCGTCCCGAAACGTCTATGGAGTCCGCGCCACCACCAGCGCCACCCGGAAGCCGAATCCGCCTACGTGGCCGCTGACGCGTTCCGTGGGGTAGCCGATACGGAAAGCCGACCGGCAATCTGCGGCTGCCAGATTACACGAACCGCCGCGCATAACGTGGCGGTTGCCTTGTGCAGGACCTTGGGGATCCACCACAGCCTGCACAGTGTATTTCTCGAAGCAGTCCTGGCACCACTGACAAACACTGCCGTGCATGTCGTACAGGCCCCAAGCGTTCGGCTTCTTAGCGCCCACGGGGTGTGTCATTTTACAGGTGAAGGGCCGCCCCCTCGGTTTATCGTCAGAGTTGTCTTTGAACCAGCAATACTCGTCCAAGACCGCAGCGCTATCGCCGAAACAGTAAGTGGCCGTGCTGCCGGCCCGGCAAGCGTATTCCCATTCGGCTTCCGTCGGCAGCTTCACTGTGCTTTCGGTCTTCTGGCTCAGCCTTGTGCAGAAGTCCTGCGCGTCGTCCCATGAAACCGTATCCACAGGGTTTTTGGCCCCCTTGATAGTACTGGCGTTCTTCTCCATCAGCGTCTCATACTGTTCCTGAGTCACTGCGTACTTCCCCATGTAGAAGGGCTGCGTGAGGGTGACATCATGGGCCGGTGCCTCGTAATTGTGAGCTTCCCTATACCGGACAAGGGCCGCATTGTATTCCGCGCGCGCGTCCGCAAGACTGCGCTGCCAGTGCCACCAATGCATGCCGCCCAGGACGCAAAGGCTGGCAGCGAAAGCCATCGCCATG
>JBEKKG010000183.1:0-10281 GCA_050010835.1 Planctomycetota bacterium | reverse complement strand
ACCAAAAAGCCCTCGAAGCCGCTCGAGCCGAGCCGCAACACAACGTTGTCGCCAGCATTGGCGGTAAACGACCATAGGTTTTGATCCCCCACCGCGAGCGTTCCGCCGAAGTTGCCGCCATTGGTCATACGGCCGCCTTCCTCACCCGGAGGCACAATGAAGGCTCCGGGAAACTGGGCCAGGTGCAGCGCCAAGTACAGTTGATCCCGCGTGCCGGAACTGAGCTTCTCGACGGGAAGCTCGACGGCCGGCGAGGACGCCGGCGCTCCCAGAGCAGGCGGGGACGCCTGCACCACAGCAGGCGGGGGCGCCTGCGCTACATTGCGCACGGCGGCCAGAACCGTCTGGCCGTCGTCTCCCGCGTCGGTTCGCACGCCGTTGAAAGCGCCGCGTGTCAGTTGGGAAAACAACTTGCTTGTGCGCGTCACCAGTGGGCCTTCATTTTCTTTCCGATACTGTTCAATCTCGCGGCCCAGCAGCAAAGCCGCCAGGCGCAGCCGCAGGTAGCTCTCAGCCTCCGTCCGGATCTGCCCGAGCAGAAACTGCGCCTGTTGGGCCGCCTCGGCGGCTTTGGCGCCGCCGTCCATCAGGCCCAAGTCGTGCTTCTTCCTGGCCATGTCGTCGGAGAGGGTCTGGCGAGAGGCCTCCTTCTCCCGAATCGCGCGGGTCTGGGCCTCTATGTCTGCGGGCAGAGCGTCGCGGTTGACGCCCTCTGCCTCTGCGCTCAGTTCTCCGACCGGGCCGAGCAACGACAGGTGCTCCTCTTTCTGTTGGATTTCCTTTTGGCATGAAACAAAGGCCGCAGAGCGCTTTTCGAGTTCCTCTATCTTGGTCTCGTCCGTACAATGAGCTTCGGCGTAAAGCGCGTCGCGTTTCCTATGCAGGGCCTCCAATTCCTTCTGGACTCCCTCCAGTTCCTCCTGCACCCCCTTGACTTCCTCCAGGGTCATCGTGCGAGTTGTATTGTCTTTCTTGGCCTTGTCCAAGTGCGTGTTCAAGGTGTCTGCCGCTTGTTCTGCGGGTGCGTTAACCAAGTCCCGCGCAACGCGCGCTGTCAAGGCTGTTACGTCAGCAGCGAATTTGCTGTTGAATTCAGTGATCTGGGTTACCCGCAGCAATTTATCCCGGTGCTCTTCGAGGTTGCTGAAGAGCCCGTCCAGTTCGTTGAGGAATGCATTGGCCTCCGCTGGCGAGGCCGTACCAGGCACCCCCAACCAACCCATAGCCTCACCCCAGTCCTCCTGCCACTTTTCCAGTTTTTTCCTGGCTTCGTCCCGTTCGCGCTCTTTCTTTGGCAGTTTCTCCCCTAATTCCTTAGCCTTGTTCTCTAATGCAGCGCGCTTGTTGGTCCGGTCGCTGATGGAATCGAGGACCCCTACAGACTTGCTCAATAAAGCGCTCAACGCGGCCGGTTCGGCCACTTGCTCGCCAAGGCCGCGCAGTCCAGCCGCCAACGCCTCTTTGTGCTCTTTGATTGCCTGCTCCGGTATGGACACGCGTTCCCGCAATTCGCGGTGCTCCTCGTCCCGTTTGAGCAAGCCCTTCTGGGCCTCCAGCCAGGCCTTCATTTCGCCAGTGTCACCGGCTTGCACACCCAAAACGCGCCACAGTTCCTCCCACTCCGTTTGGCACTGGGCACGTTCGGCCGCGATCCTGTCCCGCTCCTTTTCCAGGGCCCCCAACTCTTCGCCGTCGCGCTGCATGTCCCGCAGAGTGTTCTGTTGTTGAGCCACGCGGTTGGCGTCACGGCGCAGACCGTCAGCCACGTCATCGGCACTGCGAACACTCTTCTCATAGGCTTCCGGAAGTTTGAGTTCCGGATCGAATTCTCCGGCTTGCGCAGGATCTTCCTGGCCGTCCAGCCAGGCGCGCCGCACCAGCGCCCACCCACGCTCCCGATGCGCCCGCGCCGCGCGCAAATCCTCTTCACTGGGGATCGTGCCGCCGCGGCGCAAGTCCTCGAGTTTGCGCCGCAGTTCCTCAGCCCGGGCCTGGTTCGCCCGAAGCTGCGGCTCAAGCTGGTCCTGCTGCTTGTCAAGCTCTTTGAAACACCGTTCGAAGCGCGCCAATGTTTCAGGTGCCGGGACGCGCAGGCCCAGCAAAGCGTCCAGTGAGCCTGCCCAGAACCGCAAGCGCTGAAACTCGCGCTGCAACTGCTGCCCGCTGGTGTCCGACTTTCGCGTGGCCCTGGCCAGTTCGCTCTCCAGGTCTCCGGCGCTTTGCGCGCGGCGCAAGGCGGCTTCCAAGACACTCTTATCCGGAGGCGCTTTGCAGCGCGCGTGGGCTTCGTTGGCGCTCTGTAAGTCCGCGGCCAACTCCTTAACGTCCTTTGCCAGAGACTCGAACTTCGTTTGCAAAGCCTGGCCGGAAATACCGAGAGCCTGAATTCTGGTCTTCTTGGCCGCTGCGAGGTGCAACGAGTCAACCTCGGCCAGGCTCATGCCAGGCCGCAATTCTCTGAGGATCGCTTCGGCAGCGGCGCGCGCGGCGTCCGCCTGGGCCTTCAACCTTGGCAGGTCGGGCTTGGCTTTCTCATAGACGCCCAGGTCCTGCTGCAGTTTCCTAATGGCCCGCTCTTGCTCCAGCAGTTCAGTGCGGACCTGCAGCCCGTCAATGCGCTCCTGAAGCCGCCGCTGCTTCTCGATGAGAGTCTTTGCGCGCGCTTCGTTCTCTCGCAGAGACGCCTCTGTCCGCTTGCGCTCAGCGGCGAAGTCCTCCCGCAGCACCAGGACCGCGCCCATCTCCTGCCGCCGCTGCAGCAGTTCCTTGCGCTGCTCCAGGTAGGGCAGGGCCTTCAGCAGACGCTCCAGGCGCGCGCGCTGCGTGCCGAGCACGCGCAACTCCTCGTCGAGCTTCAGCCTATCTTTTTCGAGATTATCCAGGTCTTCCCGGCACTCCAGGTACTGCTTGCTGGGCACCGACAGCTTCCGGGCTGCCTGGCGCTGCTCCTCGTAGTCCCTGAGCGCCTTATTGAGCAGCGGATTCTGGGCTTTGTCCTTGTACAGCCCGCCGGCCTTCTCCTTGAGTTCCTCCAGGACAGCACGCACGTCCCCGCCCATCCTGGCGGAAAACAAAGTCAGGCCCACCTCGCCATGCTGTTCCAGCAGGCGCTTGCTGCCGCGCTCCAACGCCAGATGGTCAATGCCGAAGGCCAGGCTGAATGTGGCCTCATCTATGCCCATTAAGTATTTTTGCAGAACCGCGGGATCAACCTGCGCACCACTTTCACTCAGCAGCGACTTCTTGCCCTTGCGCCGGATGAAAGTCTGCTGTTCGCCCTTGGAATGCTGTAGCACTGCGCCGATGCGCAGAACATCGTAATCATAGTTGAAGTTGTCCGTAGTCCGGTCGGGGATGCCGAACAGGAACGACTTGATTGCGCGCAGCGCCGTGCTCTTGCCGGCCTCATTCAGCCCGTAGATGATGTGCAGGCCCGCGCCGTCACCGAATTGCAGCGTCTGGTTCTCGAAGTCGCCGTACTTGAGCAGCCGCAGTTCCAGGAACCTCATGGCCGGCCTCCGGCATCCAGAAGCCTCTGCACAAGCAGTTCCCTGACGTCCTCAAGCAGCTCGCGGCACTTGCCGGAATCGGAAACGTCAATCTTCTCCGCACCTTCCTTCAGCTCGCGCGGCAGTTTGTCGAGGAGCAGAGCGTTCTCGTCCCTGAACTGGTTGAGGACCTCATGTTCCGGTCCGGCCTCTCCGATGGCTTTCACCAGGCCGGACAGGAACGTGTTCCTTTGCAACGCGGCCTCACGACCGGCCGGCGGCCGCGTGAGGATTTTGACCTGTTCAATCCATACTTCCTCGCCGCCCTGGTCCCGTGCCACAGCGCGAATTTCATTGAGCGTGGCTTCGCGATCGGACAGGAGAGGCCCATGCGCGTCGCAGGCTCCCGTGATCTCGACTCGCAGCGCCAGAGGCAGCCCGTCGCTGCGCGCCTTCTCCGCTCGCACCACTTTGCCGGCCCGCTCGAAGACCTGGCGCGGCGTACGCACGCCCGCGGCATCCACCCGGCCGATGGCCCAGCGCAGCACGTCCAGCGCACGTTCCTCGCAGCCAACCACTGCGCCGTCGTTGACTGTCACCAGCGTGCAGCCTTTGCGCCCGGTTTCGCGCACGTGGCGCCCCTGGATGTTGCCTGGGAAGAGTATCACCGGGTCCCGATCCCGCAGGCACTCGCGCGCATGAACATGGCCCAGCGCCCAGTACTTGTAGTCCTTGGAGCACAGACCATCCACCTTGCATGGAGCGTAGGGATGATGCCCCTCGCGCCCCGTGGCGCAGGTGTGCAGCAGCCCGATGTTGAAGCGGCCCCGTTCGCCCTGCGGATACGCCTGGCTGAGGTCCTCTCTCACCTCGGGCTGCGGGAAACTTTGCCCGTGAATGGCAAAGCCTTCTGTCTCCGTCTCGAAGTATTTCGTTTCGGGTTTGCGTGACGAGAACTGAAAGACGTTTTCCGGCAGCGTCAGGTCTTTCGAGATTCGACTTTCGGCGTCGTGGTTCCCGGAGATCAGGAAGACCTTGATGTTGTGCTCGCGCAGCGCGGCCATTTGCGCCGCAAAGAACAGGCCCGTGTTGTAGTCTTTCCAGTCGCCGTCATAGATGTCGCCGGCCAGCAGAACGAAATCCACCTGTTCGTCACAAGCCAGTTTGACGAGGTTCTTCAGTGCTTCCCGCGTGGCCTGGCGGATTTGCCCGACTGGCGCTTCGCCATAGCTTTCCAGCCCCACAAGGGGGCTGTCCAGGTGCAGGTCAGCCGCGTGCAGGAACTTCGCCACTCCGTCCTCCGGCAAGAGCCACTTAGCGTTCGATACACACCGCGTTCGCTTCTAACGCCAGCCTTCCTTGGGTCAAGATGCTTTAATGCTGAGTTGCGGGGCAGACTGAGGGAGTGGATATGCCTGCCCCATTCATGCCAGTAAAACAGTATCTCTCCCTTGCCTTCGCTCCTGGCGCTCCCTCACCGGCACAACCACTCCGCAGGCAGCGGCTGCTTCTCGATCCCCGGCCCGGAAATCAGCAGCGCCGGTTTCTCGCCGCTCCACACGTACTCGTTGATCGGCGCCGGCTTGTTCAGCCGCTTGGGCCCGTCCATGCGGAAGTCTATGTAGACGATCTTGAGCTCATGCAGGCCCTTCTTCAGCGGCACGCTCCACGTCCCCAGCCCGTGCAGGCGCGTCGCGGGATACCAGAAGCTCAAATCGCCTTCGCGCCGCGGCTGGCCGGCATCGTCGTAGGTGGCATGGCCGAGATACACCTGCAGCTCGTAGCCCGCCATAGTGTCATTGTAGACGAACTCGCGCGGCGCGTGGAGTGTGTAGACGCCATCCTCGGGCGCCTTCAGCCAGCCGGTGTACTTGAAGGCGTAGGCTTTCTCGCGGGGGGCCAGCTTGTCCCCGACGGGCTTGTTGTCGGCTGGAATCTGCGTCATGTCGAAGAGCTCGTTCACGCCGCCCTTCTTCTTGGGCTGGAGCTTGTCGAGAGACAGCCACATATCTTTCCAGAAATCCTCGTAGTACTCAAAGTTCAGCCCCTGCACGCGCGGCGGGAGTTGGTCCGGCTGGGCCGGCATCTTCTTGGTGAAGACCGCGTAACTGACCGGCGTGGCATGGGTCCCGCTGGCGTGCGGGGGGTTCGTCTGGACGCCCGGCCGGTACGCGCGGGCTTTGACCACCGCGCTGCGGTCAATCCTGAATGGCCCCTTGTAGGGCGTGGACTGCGGCGTGGGTTCGCTGCCGTCGAGAGTGTAAGCCAGCGCCACGCCGGGTGTGTCGCACTTCAGCGCCACTTCCAGGCTGCTGATGAAGACATCGGCTTCGGGAAAGATCTTCACGGGGCTGATCGGGCGGTAGATCGGCACCGTCTTGAGCGACCCGGCGTCCAGAGGCGCCGGGAGCGCGAACTCGAAGTCCGGGTGGGTGACGGGAACGGGCTTGCCCGAGACCTGCAGGTCCGTGCAGCCAAGGACCAGGGCGTGCAAACCCTCGTCGCCAGGGCTGCGCGTGACCAAGAGCGCTTCGGCGACGGCTCTGAGGCCTTCGATCTCCAAGGTGGCGGAGCTGGTCTTGGTGCCGGCGGGGACGCCGGCGCTCCCAGTGGCCGCGGCAAGGTAACTGATCTTATCGCCAGCAGGGGTGACGGCTTCGAAGCCGGCAACGGGGCGCAATCCAGAGGATTGCGCCACAAGGGGCTTGATACTGGTGAGATCGTTCTCCGTGCCGTCCGGGTCCTTTTTCTCCAGCGTGGGCTTGCGCGGGAAGAGCGCGGTGACGAGCAACTGGTTGCCTTCGCCCTGCCAGCTCCCGCTGACGCGCTGCCAGAAGTACATCTCGGAGTCGTCCTTCTTGAAGGCGGCAGCGTACTTCAACGCCGCGCCGAACTGATACATGGACAGGTTGACGTTGGGAATCGTGACGTTCCGCATCCTGTCCCAGGACCAGTATTTATCCGTGTGCTTGCGCCGGGTCTTGATCGTCTGCGCCGCGTCGTCGCTGACGATGTCCTCTTGCTTGAAGCCGCCCAATTCGTTCTTGCGCACGGGGAACCACCACGTCTGCTCATACTCATGCTTCTTGGGCGTCGTGATGCGGTCGGTGAGAATCCACAACCCCGCGTGCCGCGCGCAGAGCGCCAGGCGCGGATGCGCGACATCCTCCAGGAAATCGTTGCGGTTGCGGTTGTCGTTGGCATAGACGCCGGAGTAGACGCCTTCCATGACGTTGAAGTGGTCCGACGAATGCCAGCGCCACGGCGCCGGCTCGGTCCAGGCCGTAACCATTTCGCCCTTGTGCGCAGAGGGCCAATCGGTGATGTAAGTGTTGTAGGTGAAGCACTGCCGCTTCTTGTCCACGTTGATGGGCGAAGTGGCGTGGAACCCGATGAAGCAATGGATGGTGTCATCGCCCAGCAAGTCCGTCCCGTATGCGTTCAGCGCGAAGCCGTTGTTCTTGCAAGTGGCGCCCACCGAACCGATGCCGGGGTGCGGCGTGCAGAACATGGCGCCGTAGCCCTCCTCCGCGCCCCAGCCCGTCCGCGCGATGTTGTAGCCGGCGTACGGGAACCACTCCGACGTCCAATCCGGCTGGCCCGCCAGGCCGTCGCCGTAGAGCGTCGAGTAGACTTTCTCGACGGCCGGATCGTTGAGCATTTCGGGCATCATGCGCAGGCCCTCGCGCATCTTGCCCTTCAGCGTGGGCGGTTCATGGTGCGTGACCAGCGGATACTCGCCCGCAGGCGTGACCCACTGGATCTGGTACTTCGCGCGCGGCAGCAGGTTCCCGATAAATTCCTTCCGCCACTCCGGCGTATGCAGGTCTTTCTCCCAGACCGGCTGCGCCCACGGCGGGAGGTTCTCGCGCGCGTCCATCAGGCGCAGCACGCCCATGTTGATCAGGCCCAGCCAGTTGTAGCCGGGCCACAGGTGCGGCTCGGTGCCGTCGCGCATCGTCTGGACCGTATTGAGGTCCTCGAGGTTGCGCCGGCGCGCCTCGCGAAAGTAAAGCGGCGCCACTTTGAACTCGTCAATCAGCATCGGAAAAAGGAGGCGCCCCGCGCCCGGCACCCAGCCCATCTGTGCGGAGCGGTAGTAGACGATGTCGTTGAGTACCGATTCCGTCGCGAGCTTCTTCATAATCCGCGCGAACGCCTGGGGCGGGACCGCCTCGCTGCCCACCGGCAGCGCCAGCGCCGCGCCGGCGAAGATGCGGATGGTGGTGACGTCCTGGTAGCGGCCGTTGTCGTGGTTGAAGATCGGGTGCAGCTCGTGGAAATAGCGCGCATTCAGCGCCCAGTCGTCCAGATAATCCACCCAGCGCTTCAGGTACTCCTCTTTCTTGGTGGCCCAGAACGCGGCGAAAAGCGGCCAGAAGCCGCCGCCGTTGTTCAGTTCCATATAGGGCTGCATCGCGCCGCCCGGGACCGTGTAACCGTAGGGCGGACCCGGCGCGTCCCAGTCCACCGCGCCCGGTTCGCCGATGTGGACCAGCTTGTTGCCGATCTTCATGTCGCCTTTCAGCAGAGCGTCGGCGCTCTCAACCTGTTTGAGCAGCCCCTCGCCGTCGAGGCCCTTGTCGAGCGGACTCACTGGGAAATCGGTCGCGCCCGCCGCGCCGCGCCCGTAGGGATGCACATCGGCGGCATGGTAGCCGAACGTCTGCGGGCGGCGGAGCTTGTCGAAGTAGTATTCGCGGAAGGCGCGCAGCGCCTCCAGGTGCTTGCCGGACTGCCTGAGCTTGCCGGCGGCGCTCAGCTTCTCGCGCATGCGGAGATTGGCTTTATTCAGTTCCGCGTCGGTGGCGAAGAGCATGTCGAAGAACTCTTTGGCCAGCGCCGCGGTGGCCTCTTCCGAATTGCGTTCCTTCCAGCGCACTGCCTTCGCCGCGGCTGCGGCCTGCTGCTCCTCGGCATGCCGTTTCACCACGCCGGCTTCGACCAAGCGGAACTCGCGGATCACGACCTCCTTGGCCGCGTTCGAGCGGGGAAAAGCCTTCAACATCACGCAGCGCCCCTGGGCCGCGGGGAAGGCCGCTACCGTCTCCTTCCCGAACTTGCCCTCAAACGGCCCCTGCGCCACAGGCGCTCCTCTGTTGGCGGCGGATTCGCTGACATAGAGTTCGTACTTTGCCATATCGCTGTCCAGGTTGTTGGGCCGGTTCAGGGTGATGATGGTGAAGGCGCCGAGCTCATAGCTCTTGCCGAGGTCCACGGCGATCTCGTAGGCATCCTGGCCGCGCGGCCCGTAGAAGGTCTCCGGGTTGTCGTCAATGAGGTGCGACGAATGCTCGCGCTCCCCCGGCCCTTCCGTGCTGACGGTGATCTTCCAGTCTTTGGTCGGGATGTAGTCGTTTTCAAATTCCCAGAAGTTCCAGCACGCCGCATTGCCCCAGAAAGGGCGCACGCGGTACTCCGACGCGCTGCTCCCCGGGCAGACGAGCGTCAGCACGCCTGCCACAACGCAGCATCCCAGCGCAATCCAGGCGTCCGCTGCCGTGCGGAAAACAGAGTGATTCTCGTTCATGGCGTCCTCTCCGTTCAAGGTCGTGGCAGTTGACTATTTACAGCGCGATTCAAGGAACCTGCGAGCGTAGCGGTCAAGGTTCTCGATTGAGCCGCCGTGCCGGAGCGGCGAGCAGGTCTCGTAGCTCACCCAGCCGTCGTAGCCGATGTCCTTGAGGGCCTTGAAGTAGCGCTGGTAATCCACCATGCCCTCGCCTATAGGGACCGCCTTGACCAGCGCCGGCTCCTTGGGCTCGTAGTTCACAAGGCTCGGGCGATAGCTGTAGCGAGGCAGGATGACGTAGTCCGCAGCGGTGCAGAAGACCAGCTTGCGGCCAACCTTGCGCAGCGCGCCCTCGATGTCCTCGCCGCGCAGGAACATCGTCCACGCGTCCACCATCAATCCGAGATTGGGCCGGTCAATCTCGTAGGACAGTTCGAGCAGGGCGTGGGTGTCAACGGCGATGTCGTGGTGGTTCTGGACGCCGATGGTCACGCCGAATGGGTTGGCAGCGTCGCAGCAAGCCTGGATCGCCTTCACGCACATCTTCCACTGCTCGCCGAACGGCTCCTGCGCGTTCTCGTAGCCGGTGAATATCCGGACCAGACCGCAGCCGAGTTGCGACCCGATCCTCGCGATCTCGCGGACGTAGCTCACCTGCAGGTCCGCCAGCGGCACCTCCCTCGATTCGCCGCCCGCGGTGAAGTTCGTGTACGCGGCCATGCAGGCGACCGCCAGATGGTTGGCGGCGATGAGTTCCTTTAGCGCGGCCAGGTCCTTTTCGCCCGCGTCATAAGGATACAGGTGCGGACGTTTGCACATGATCTCGATGCCCTCATAGCCAAGGGCCCGCGCTTTGACGACGAAGTCGCTGAGGGAAAGGCGTTCCTGGCCCCAAAGCCCCGCGTAACTGACTGAGAACAGGCAATTCCTCATTGTCACGTTCCTCCTTGCCGCATGCTTGACTCATAAGCTTTCATCGTTGCCAGCTCGGCGGGCAGGTGCCGCTCGTGGGAGCCCATGTTGAACCACTCGAAGCTTATGAACAAGTCCCTCTTCAACCCCATGAGCCGGCCAAGCGCGAGCTTGTGGTCAATGATGCCCTTGCCGATCGAGACGAACACCATGTCGTCGTACCTTTCGCAGTCGTGGATGTGAGCGTGTTGGATCCAGGGCTTCAGCGTCTCGAAGGCTTGCTCCATCGTCGAGAGTTTCGTGCGCACCGGATGCATGATGTCCCAGTTCACTGCGATCCATTCGTGGTTGACGCGCCGCATCACCTCC
>JBEKKG010000182.1:0-10298 GCA_050010835.1 Planctomycetota bacterium | reverse complement strand
GCCCAAGCAGACAAGCCGGTGCCAGAGCCGGGGAAGTCGTATCAAGTTGAGGCGGTCAGACTTGGGCCGCTGTTCGAATTCTTCGTGGACGGCAAGCGCATCTTGTCCGCGGTTGATCCTGAACCGCTTCAGCCCAAGGACGGGTTCAAGCGGCTGATGCTCTACAGTTGGGGCGATGGCGCGCGCTTCAGCGATATCAAGGTTTATCTCCCTGAGAACCAGGCGGAACTGGATGCCATGCTGGAGTCTTTCGCCAAAGAACTTGGGCGCTGAATCAACCTGCGCCGCCCCGCAATTTTGGCAAAATGCGGGACGATTGGCGGCGGGCATCGCGCTGCTGCTGCGCGTCATCCCTGCACCGCACCAGCAGTCCCACCTCGGCCTTGCCCGCGTCCACGGGGCAGAGAATGGGAAGAATGGGAAGGATGGGAAAGATGGGAAGAAGATGATGATGGGTCCTCCCATCGTTCCCATCCTTCCCATTCACTCCCCTTGGGGACGGTGATGGCCGGTGGCGACTGAACGATTACCAATCTTCAATTCTGTTTTCCAAGCGCACACAGGGCCTTTTCATACTCCGCCACGACCTGGGCCTTGCCCTTCTTCTCGATCCTGTGCCCTTCGGCTTCGAGGAGTTTCTTCTGGCCCGCGAGGCCGCCGGGATACTTGGGGTTGAGTTCGCCGCCGGTCTTCAGCGTGCGCCAATAGGGCGTAGTGTGCTGCTCGCCCGCGGCTGCGGCTTCGACAGCGGCATGGGCGGCGATCCAGGCAAAGATGCCCGTGGTCATGGGGCAGGCCATGTCGGTGCCGTGCTTCCTGGCCAGGGCGGAGCGAATCTCATTGATCGTGGTCAACTTTCCAGGAGGCACCTGGCGCATGAACTCGTCCACCTCCTTGGGCGCGGGGATGACCAGTGTCTTGGGCAGGCCTTTGCTCTGGGCCAGTTTCTCACGCCAGGATTTGCGGGTCTTTTTCATCAGGTTCCTCCTCCAGTGCCGCGTTGAAGAAATCGTGGAACGGTAGGACAGGCTTTCCAGCCTGTCCGGACAGCCTACAGGCTTTCCAGCCTGTCCGGACAGCCTGGAAAGGCTGTCCTACCTCGCCTGCAACTGGGTCAGGAGCACTTCCACCGCCTTTTTCAGTTGAAGATCCACAAAAGGTTCTTCCTGGCCTTCGCCGGCGCCAGTTGCGGGCGGGCTGGGTTGCCCCGGCCTGGGGTTGTTGTCTTTCAGGTGGCGCGCCAGGCGGCTGCGGAACAGCCCGCGCAGTTGCTCCTGCGTAAATGGCACTGTGAAGTCAGGCACGATCCCGTGGCCGTCCACGCAGGGGTTGGCGGGCGTCTTGTAGTGCGCGATGGTGAGCTTCAGCGCGGACTCGGACCAGGCTCCCATTGGCACCCTGAAAATGTCCTGCACGGAGAACTTGCCGTAGGTCTTGTCCCCCACCAGGACAGCGCGTTTGCGGTCCTGCAAGGCACCGGCCACGACCTCCGATGCCGACGCGCTCTGCGAATCCACCAGCACAGCCAGCGGGCAGTCCGTATACTTGCCTTGGCCCGAGGCATACCGCACATTGGCCGGGCCCTGGCCGCCCGCGGCAGCGCGGGTGATGACGCTGACGATCAGGCCGTCCTTGAGGAACAAGTCCGCCACTTGCTCAGCGGCTTCGAGCAACCCCCCGGGATTCTGGCGCAGGTCCAGGACGAGCGCCTGCATGCCCTCCTTGTCCAGCCGGGCGAGCGCGGCCTTGAGATCCGTGCCGGTCTTTTGTTGGAACGGGCCAAGCTCCACGAACCCGATCCGGGCTGCAGGTTCGGCCCGCCCGCTCCGCAGTGCAGGGGGCACCAAGTCAGGCCCCAGCAGCTCCGCCGCTGGCACGGACTTTATCTCGTTGATCGCGCGCGTCAGGGTGACTTCGACCGGCTGGGTTTGGCCTTCGTGCAGCAGCGCCAGGCGCACCTGAGTGTCCACGGGACCGCGAATCCGGCGGCTGCATTCTTCGCGGCTCAGACCCTCCGTGGGCACGCCGTCAATCTTGAGGATTCTGTCGCCTGGCAAGACGCCGCCGCGGAAAGCAGGCGTGCCGAGCAGGGGGGTGAGCACCACCAGGCCGAGGTTTACGTCAGGGTTGAGCTCCAGGCCCACGCCCTCGAACTGGCCGGTGGTGGACGTGCGCAGGGCTTCATAAGCCTCCGGCGGCAGGAAGCGGCTGTGCGGATCCAGGCTGGAAGCCATGCCGTCCATGGCGGCGTAGAAGAGCTTCCGTTCCTCTACTTCCCTGACGTAGTGCTGCAGAATGGTCTCGCGCACGTGCTGATAGGCGGCCTGCTCACGCTCCAGCGTGTCCAGTTCCGCCGAGCGCATGTGGTCGCTGAGGCGCAACGCCAGGGTCAAGGAGAGCGCCGCCAAGGCCAGCCAGGCCAAAGTTCTGGAAGTCATTTGGATTCCGGGCCCTGCTTGGGGGCTTTGTTGGGCGGGTTGAGCAAGTACGTGGCCACGCCGTTGACCCAGGTGCGCGAGGGGGCGGACTTGCGCGCCGCGGCCGACAACATGTCCCGCGCCAGGGCCTGGTCGCCATCCATGCGCAGCCGCAGCGCGCGAAAGAGGTCCCATTCCGCCTCGCTCAAGCGCAGCGGCGCGTTGAGGGGCTTGAGCCGGGCCTCCAGGTCCGCCATGCGCAGGCGCTCCGGCGTGGCCAGGAGTTGCGCGGCCAGTTTGTATTCCTCGAACGGGCCCTCCATAGCCAGCAAGGGCAACAGCGGGTCACTGGGGGTCACGCCAGCGGGGCGGGCCAGGTTCAAGGCGCCCAGGCGCAGGCCCACGCGGGCCTGCAATTCAGGTTCCAGTTCCCGGGTGTTATACAGCCCCAGGTAACGCTCCCGCGCTTTGTCCCAGTATTCGTATTCCAGCACCAACTCGATATCCGCGTACTCCAACTGCCAGCGCCGTTCGTCGCCGGCAAGCTGCCTCGCGGCCAGGCTCCCGTGAACGTCGCTCCACAACTTGGACAGCAGCTCCGCCTGGCGCTCCGGGGGTTTGACATTCTGGAGCGCCACCACAGCGTGCGGCGTCAACACGCTGGCATCCGCTCCGAACTCGATCCGCGCCTGGGTGAAGAAAGCCAGCATCTCTTCGTAGCGGCCCTCACGCCGCAGGGCGAGGAGCACTTCGCGGGCCGGTGTCAGAAGCTGCGGGGCCGGATAGGCGGCGTGCAGCGCCAGCAACAGGTTCTCGTTGCGCGGCTCGTTCGCCTGCACGCGGCTGGCGGCCAGCAGCATGACCGCGTTCCGCAGCGCCAGGCTGTCGCGTTCCACGTGCGCGGCGCAATACCTGAGCAAATTGAGGGCCTGCACTTCGGCGTCAGGCCTTGGCGAGGTGGCCAGACGGGCGGCCGCCTCGGCGAAGCTCTGCGCCAGGCGCGGGTCTTGGGGCCGCCCGCCGCGCAACGCACGATGCAATTCGGTCAGGTCCGAGAGTGTTCCGCCGCTGACGATCTCGGGCGCGAGCTTCCCCAGCGCGTCGCAGAACAGGGGGCGGGCGGAGGGCTCGGCGGGCAGCTTGGCCCACACGGCCGGCGGCACCTTGGCGAGGAACAGGTTGAGGAGGTTGCTGCCGGAAGCCGAGTCCTTGGGTTTTGTCGCCAGGTCCCTGGCCTGCGCCTCGATGCGGCTGCAAAGGATCGTCAACACCTGGAGGTTGGGCCGCGCCGCAAAGAAGGTGGCGGCATCGGCGTAACGGCGCTTATCCATCGCGGCGCGCAGCGCGTCGCAGGCGGCCTGCGTCTTGATCAAGTCATCCGTCTCCGTGCGGCTCTCCATCTTTCTCAGCAGGACCAGGGCGAGGTTGAACTTGTCCGTCTCCAAGGCTTTGTTCACGGCGTCATACAGGGGCCTGTTGAGCATGTGCGAGGGATAGGCATCGTACAGAGCCAGCAACTCGCTGGAGTCCAGTTTTCTGGCCAGTTCCACCGCCCAGTGTCCGAAGACAGCGGAGCCCGGCACAAGGCCCAGCCGCTTGAAAACCATCTGGGCTGCCTGGATACTCAGCGGTTTGTCGCCGTCTCCGGGCAGAAACTCCTTGGTGGGTTCGCGCAGCGCCAGTTCCAGGACGGTATCGAGTTCCCAGGCCAGCGGCTCGCCGATCTGGCCTTCCTGGCCCCAGCCATCGTACATTTCCTTCGTGACCGCTTCCCACTTCTTGTCTTTGGCGAAGCGAATCAGGCGGCGGAGATGCAGTTCCTTGGCGCGGTCAGCCTGCTCGACGGCCGCGGCTTGTTCCGCCGGCAGCAACTCCAACTGAGTCAACGCGTCCCTGTAGTGGCCTAGTTCGCGGCCGGAGTTCGGCTGGCAGATTTCGCGCAGCAGGCCCAGCAGGTGATAAGCGCGGGCCTTCACCGCGTGGTCGGCCTCGCCGCTTTCGGTTATGGCCTTCAACTCTCCTTCCGCCGTATTGTAGTCGCCCTCGCGGAAGTGTCTGAAAGCGTCTCTTTCGTCGCCCCCAACCCGGTGTTTGATTTCTGCCGCAGTTACCGTCATGCCGGGCGGCGGTTGCACGACTATGAGTTGCGTGGTTTTGAACATCCAATTGCTCAGGTTGACATCCCTGATCCCCAGCGCCACGGCCTGGAATCCCGGCGGCCCATCCAGTTGGAAGCTCAGGGACATCCCGTCCCGGAGAATACGAAGCGTGTAAGCGCCGTTGACCAGGTCCGGCGCATCCTTCTCGGCCTTGATTTCCAGCTTGGGCCCGGCGAAGCGCTTATTCCCAGGGTCCCCAGGGGCAGGTTGGGGCGGAAGTCCCGGCGGCGGGCGCCCAAGCCTGTTCCCGGCGTCCCCAGGAGAGGTATACGTATACAGGTCCTCCGGCCCGATCAGGCGGACACTGCCAGCGGCTACCTCCAACAGGTAGGGGATGCTGTCGTGGCCCGCGGCCTGGCTCTCGAGGCCGATGCGCAGCCGCTTCTCAGGGCCCCACTCAGCCAGAGTCAAGGAGAGCTGCGCTTCTATGTCGCCGAAAGAGCGGCACTCCTCCGGGCTGACAAGCGTTTCATTGCCGCGCAAACGCACGGTCTTTTTCTGCACCTCGAAGCCGTCCTTGACTTTCACTCTCAGGACTTGCAGGTCCCAGATATCCTTGCCTGGAGCCAACCCCCTGAAGACCGGTGCTTTGCCTTCGGGTATGGTGTACTGCTTGCGCTGTTCGTCGTCGGCAAGGGTCCCCAGGTCCTTCGGCGGGAACCACCAGTCGGGGAGCCATATCGGGACCTTGCTGACCTTGACTTGGATGAGCTCTTTCCGCAACTTATCACGGTCCTCAAGGAGCTCCTTCCGTATCTTGTTGCTGCCTTCGACGACTTCCTTGTTCTCTTCCTTGGCCCGCTTCACGATGGTGACCGCGAGCCCAAGGGCCACACACGCCAAGGCGGCCGCGCCCACCAGAACGCTATGGCGTTTGAGCAGGCGCGCGGTGCGCCTGACCACCCCGGCCGGCTTGGCGCGGATGGCTTCGCCCGAGCGGAAACGGGAGATGTCGTCGCGCAATTCGGCGGCGGAGGCATAGCGCTGGTTCGGGTCCTTCTCCAGGCATTTGCAGACAATGGTCTGCACGTCGCGGTGGATGCGGGGATTGAGTTGCCGGGGCGGTTGCACCGGCTCGTTGATCACCGCCACCACGATTTCGAGGAGCGAGCGGCCCACAAACGGCGTGCGGCCGGTCAGCATCTCGTACATCACCGCGCCGATGGCATAGACATCCGAGCGCGCGTCTATGCGGTCCACTTCGCCGCGCGCCTGTTCCGGCGGCATGTAGGCCGGCGTTCCCAAGGTGGTGCCCGACATCGTGTACTTGGTATCCAGGTCCACCTGCTTGGCCAGGCCGAAGTCGGTGATGTGGGGCTGGCCTTGCGCGTCCACGATGATGTTGCTGGGTTTGATGTCGCGGTGGATGACTCCGGCGCGATGCGCCGACTCCAGGGCGTCGGCCAGCACCTCGGCGATTTCCAGGGCGCGTTGCGTGGTTATGCCGCGCTTGGCCACCAGTTCGGAAAGGGCGTAACCTTCCACGAACTCCATCGCGAAATAGTGGTGCCCTTCGTGCGTCCCGATCTCGTAGATGGGCACCACGTTGGGGTGCTTGAGGCGCGCTACCGCCCTGGCCTCGCGCTGGAAACGGGCGACCATTTCGCTGGAGGCGTAGGCGCCCGCCAGCAGGACCTTGAGCGCCACCAGCCGGTCCAGGCCATGTTGTTTGGCCCTGTAGACCACGCCAAAGCTGCCGCGGCTGATTTCGCTGATGATCTCGTAGCTGCCGAAGTGCCGCGCCACGACCTGCGGCGTGTCCTTCAAGGGCAATTGCGGCGAGATGCTGCTGCCATGTTTTGGGCCTGCGATGTTCGTGCCGCTTGCGGCACCGGCCGGATCCTTCGTCTGGCCCTCTGCCACCGGAGAGGCTGGCGGGCCGGCTGGGGCGCCGGGCTGGTCCGCCGTCCCCCCTGCGGGCGCGGGGGGCGTGGATGGCAGGTCGGCAGCGCCGGGCACGATCAAGCCACCCGCTTCCGCGTGTGGTTCGGCGGGCCTGGGAACCAGCACCTTGCCCGCGAGCCTTTCCGAAGCCACCGGGCGCAGAACCGTGGTGCGGTGCGTGTGGGCGGCGTCTGGGGAGGAACTCAGTCTTTCCCGGCAGATCACGCAAACGGTGGATGAAACCGCAGCGCGTCCCGCCGGCGCTGGCGCCGCGGCAGACTGCTCCGCTTCCGCCTCCGGGGCGGCTTGTATGTGCTCAGGCAGCAAATGCCCGCAGATGGCACAACGTTGAACTGGCACCTTTCCTGGCCCTCACTCTCCACGGCGCATCATAACCCAGTCTATCCTATACTTAAAGAATAGACGCAGCCCTCTTTCTGAAAATCGCAGGAATCCTGGATTTTTTTGGGTCTTTTCAGCCGTAAGAACCGCTTGCTTTCTGAAAGAGAGGCGGCATACTGCACCATAGTTACGCGCCGTTGGGCCGAACATTGCATGGGGGGGGCACAACAAACGTATTTCATCGCCCGCCAGCCAATCTTCGATCGAGCACAGCATATTTGCGCATACGAATTGCTGTTCCGGACGGGGCCACAGAACGTTTACACCGGCGCGGACGGCGACCAGGCAACGGTGGAGGTGATCAGCCACCTGCTCTGCAACTTCGGCCTGGATAGTCTCGTCGGGCGAAAGCGTGCCTTCATCAACTTCGGCCGGAACCTTCTGCTGCAGAAGACCCCTGCCATCCTGCCGGCCAACAGAGTTGTCGTGGAGATCCTCGAGGAAGTGCAGCCCGACGCCGAAGTGCTGGAGGCCTGCCGTGCGCTGAAACACGCCGGTTATACGCTCGCGCTGGACGACTTTGCGATGCAGGGGGGCAAGGAGCCGCTGGCCAGCCTTGTGGATATCATCAAGGTTGACTTTACGCAGTGCAAGAGCGAGCAGGAGCGGCGGGGGATGATGCGCTACGCTCAGCGTGGCACGAAGCTGCTGGCCGAAAAGGTGGAGACGCGGGAGGAGAGTGCCACCGCCCTTGCCGCAGGCTACCAGTACTTGCAGGGCTTCTTCTTTTGCCGGCCGCAACTCGTCTCGCGCCACGAAGTGCCCATTTTCAAGCTTAACTACATGCGCTTCCTGCACGAGGTCAACCGCCCGGACCTGAACATTGACGCGCTGGACAAGCTCATCCGCCAGGAAGTTTCGCTCTCCGTTAAACTGCTGCGCTTCATCAACTCGGCGATGTTCGGCCTGCGCCGCACCGTGGAATCCATCCGTTGGGGGCTGGTGATCCTGGGCGAGCGGGCCATCCGCCGCTGGGCCTCCTTGCTGGCCATGAAAGAATTGTGCAGTGACAAGCCCGCGGCGCTGGCCGTCACCTGCATGGTGCGCGCACGCTTTTGCGAGCTGGTTCATGCCTCCATGCAGTCACGCCTTTCCGCGGACCAATTCTTCCTGATGGGCATGCTGTCGGTCCTGGACGCGATGCTGGATCAGCCTATGGAGGAGGTGCTGGTAGAACTGCCCGTGTCCAGCCACGTCAAGGACGCGCTGCTGGGCAAGCCATCCTCCCACGCGAACGTCCTGGGATTGGTGCGCGCGTACGAGCACGCCGAGTGGGACGAAGTGTCCGGATTGGCCAGTGGTCTGAAACTTGCGGACGAGCGCATCTTTGAATGCTATCAGCAGGCGACGGCGTGGACAGACAAGCTCTTTGGGCTCGGCTTGGAGCCCCAAAGGGCCAGCGGACGGTTCTCCGCAGCCGATGGACTGTTGACCCCAGACGACAAAACGTGAAGAGGTGAAGAAGTGAAAAGACCTTTTCAGCCCCTCGCCCATTCACCATTCACCTCTTCACCCCTTCACCTCTTCACCCCCTCACCTGTTCACCTCTTCACTTGCCTTTGGCGCTTTCCGGTTTAAGCCTTCTCCCATGGAGATATTGAAAGGCATACCTGTCTCTCCCGGCGTCTTCATCGGGGAGGTCTTCCTGATGCAGACCGAAGAGGTGCGCATCCGGCAGTTGACCATCGCCGACGAACAGGTCGAGACTGAGATCCTGCGCTTTGATGTGGCCGTGCGGAAAGTCGTGGATGAGATCAACGTCATCCGCCTGCACACCGAAGAGCAGCTCGGGGACAGCCTGGGCGCCATTCTGGTTGTGCAGACGCAACTGCTGACTGACGAATCGCTGCGCCAGCAGATCAAGGACAAGATTCGCTACGAGAAGATGAGCGCTGAGCATGCCGTGACTACGATCTTGGGGAGTATCGCCAAGCGCCTGGCCGGCGTGGACGACCAGATCCTCGCGCACAGGGATTCCGACATCTATGACATCCAGAAGCGCCTGCTCAGGGTCCTGGTGGGCGCCAGACGGGAAGACTTGAGCCATCTGGAGCGCCCCGTCGCGGTAATCGCGCACGATCTGGGGCCCTCCCAGACGGCCTCTCTGGACCGCACCAAGGTCAAAGCCTTCGTCACCGACGTGGGCGGCCGGGCCAGCCACACGGCGATCCTGGCGCGGGCCTTCGAATTGCCTGCCGTGGTCGGTGTGGAGAGCATCTCCACGGACATTGCCGGCGGTGAGACCATCATCATTGACGGCAACAGCGGCATCGTGGTGCTGCGGCCCGACGAGCGCACGCTGGCCCGCTACCGCAAGGTCCAGCAGGAGTTCGAGACTTTTGAGCAGGCCCTGATCAAAGAGAAGGACCTGCCTGCGGTCACGCTGGACGGCCGGGAAGTGCACGTGCACGGCAATATCGAATTGCCCGGCGAAGTGCAGGGCGCCATCGCCCACGGCGCCGGTGGCATCGGCCTGTACCGCACCGAGTTCCTGTATCTGATTGGCGGAGTCATGCCGGACGAAGCCACGCATTTCGAGGCTTACCGCAGCGCTTTGGCGCAGTTGCAGGGCCGGCCGCTGGTGATCCGCACGCTGGATCTGGGCGCCGACAAGGTCATCCCGCAGTATGCCTACCATGAGCGCAACCCGTTCCTGGGACTGCGCAGCATCCGCGTCTCCATGCGCTACCCGGAGACGTTCCGCGTGCAGGTGCGCGCCATCCTGCGCGCTTCGGCGCTGGGCAAAGTGCGGGTGATGCTGCCTATGGTCACGGCCATCGAGGAACTGCGCTGGGCCAGGCGCATCCTGGAGGAGACCAAGCAGGAGCTGAAGCGCCAGGGCCACGGCTTCGACGACAAGGTCCCGCTGGGCATCATGGTGGAGGTCCCTGCGGCAGCGCTCGCGGCCCGCAGCCTCGCCAAGGAAGCGGACTTCTTCTCCATCGGGACCAACGACCTGACCCAATACACGCTGGCCGTGGACCGCAGCAACGAACTGGTGGCCGGCCTTTTCAGTGCGGCCCATCCGGCGGTCCTGGCCTTGATCCGCAACACCATCGAGGCGGCCGAGGAGGCCAAGATCCCCGTGGGGATGTGCGGCGAGATGGCGAGCGATCCCATCTTCACCGCGCTGCTGCTCGGCATGGGCATGAAGGAGCTTTCTGTGGCGCCGCCGGCCATCCCGGAGATCAAGAAAATCATCCGCAACGTCAGCTATGAGAAATGCCGGGCAGTGGCGGAGCAAGTCAGGACCATGGATGAGACCGGCGCGATCCTGGATTTTCTGCGTGAGCGGTTGAGCGGCGATTTGCCCGGGGGCGGACAATTCGGCGGAGGGTAAGACAATTCACCACAGAGACACAGAGAAAAGATCCTTGGATTTTGGAAAAGCCCAAATCCTGCCGTTCTCTGTGTCTCTGTGTCTCTGTGGTTAAAA